>JBHHVM010000713.1:0-1505 GCA_046754265.1 Phycisphaerae bacterium | reverse complement strand
GAGATTGCCACGGAAATTGTTAGTATGAACTTGGTCGGGAATCTGGTTCCGGCCGTGGGCGCCAGCATCCCCGTAACGGTCATGGAGAGCCCGACGCGTGCTTCCGTCGGGAAAGTGATTGAGACCGGGCTGCCGAGCAGCTTCCCGGGAGATTTTCCCGCTGACAGTTTCTTTGACGTGTTTATCGAACTCGACCTACCCGGTGGTCTAACGGTGTTCAATAAAGATGCAGCGTACGTGCTCGCCGAAGGGATTACGTCACTTCCCCCGGCATTCCCGACGCCCTACCCGATCAAAGGGTGGATCGACGAGGGGAGTCCACTCATCGGTCAGCTTATCGACCTGAACAATCCGCCCCTGGGGTTCAATCTCCTGCCCTTACCACTGTACATCCAGGATCCGCTCGGCGGCCCCGACATTCAGGTTGGGCAGTTGCTCAACGGTGACCACATCGTGCCGGAGCCCGCCGCACTGGGGCTACTGGCACTCGGCGGGCTCATGGCTGCAAGACGGCGGAGGTGAGCGTAGTGCATCTGATCGCTCCACTCATGGCGGATTGAATTGAGGACAGATAAGTTCGAAGCGACGATGGTATGAGGATGGAATGACGTGATATCGAGGATTTTATCCTGACAACCTTCTCTTGGTCAACCTACTCTTGGTTAGAGTATCCGCTGGGCGGTCTGTCGTTGGCCGATGATGCGGGAGCCAAAGCCGCCCTTATGCGTGTCGCGTGACGGGGGCCTTACGATGATCGATTTGCAGGCAGCCAGGTTTGAATTGCTGGAGTGGGTGGCTGAGTCCATTCAAGTGTCGGTCGATGACATCAACCTGACCAAACCTTTGGCTGAGGTGGGCCTGGACTCGTTGGATGCCGTACACATGATCGCCACCATCGAGTCGCTGATTCAGATGGATTTACCTGAGGACATTATCAAGCGGGTGAACTGCCTGAACGACATTCTTGAGATGATGCGGCAAAAAGTGGTGGCGGCTTGAGCCCGACAAGGAAAAAGTGACAAAGAAAAAATGTCGGGATGAATTTCTTGACATCATGAGCGGCTTCGGTAGGCCGGGTTCTCTGAACCTGGGGGCGCGATTGCTGCTCGTGGTTCGCTACGGGGCGGTCGCTTCTTACCGCAGCCCAACGAACTTATCGGCGGTCATGCCCGCCAGGCGAATCAGGGGGCGGCCTTGACGCTTAACCGAAGAGTTCTTCGAGCAATTCGGCACGGGTAAGGCCCGCGTGCTCGGCGACATCCCCAGGATCGCGTTGAGCGTGCCGATCTTGATGGCTTGGTGGGCCGGGACGGTCACGTGATGTTCGCCGCCGCGCTGAGTGGCCAGGCGGAGGTGGCTGCCAGTCTGATGATTCACCCGGTAGTCCAACCGGCCGAGGGCCTTGACCAGATCGGTGCCTGACAGGTCGCGCGGCATCTTCACGAGGCGATGACCTAGTCGCGGACCAGGTGCAGGCGGATGACCTTGGGGCGGGTTTGTTCGTC
>JBHHVM010000712.1:0-1520 GCA_046754265.1 Phycisphaerae bacterium | reverse complement strand
AGGACACCGGCTTTTCACGCCGGCAACGGGGGTTCGATTCCCCCTGGGGTCAATTCTCTGTTGTCAGATCCGCCAAGTGCAGTCCAAACCCATTTCAAGACGAACCGGCCAATAGATCGTCTTTGACCTTCTTGGGACATAGAGGGGCATCGCTGGGGCGACAAACGCGGCCCGACGAACTTACCCCGGCGGCAGGTTCAACTGCGGCCCCAGGTCTTCCGATAAAGGTTTACCGGACCTGGATCATCCGCCCAGCCATGACCGATCACCCTGCCAACAATGACCCCTCGGCCGACTCCATCGGCGGCCCCGACCTGCAAACAGATGTGGACAGCCTGCTGGCCGAGACCTCCGCCTTGGCCGCTGATCTGGGTCACGACCTGGGGGCGGACTCGCCCATGGCCACGCCCCAAGGGGCAGCACCGGCTGAGACCGATGCCAATCTCGAGCAGGTCGAGCAACTCCTCGATCAGACCGTCGAGGAACTGGGCAGCCAAGACAATCAAGCGGCTACCTCGGGCGACCCCCCCCAGCCGGAGTCACCACCCGCCGCCGAAGATGACGACGAAGTCGCGCGGGTTTTCGCCTCATTGGAGGAAGAACCAACCGCTTCGCAGACCGAGGAGTCCGCTCAAGAATCTGACGGGGCACAAGCCGACTCCGGGCCTGACTACCTGGCGGACGAGTCAGCCGCGACGGCCCAGGTCGAGCCGACCCAGCCTGCCGATCCGCCCATTCCCAAACCGAATCGCCAGCCCCTGAAAGCGTTGGCGGGAAAGATCATGGGCCCGTTGGCGTCGGCGCTGCTTGGCTTGTTGGATTGGATGGATAGACCTTTCACAGCCATAGGCTATCAAACCAGAATCATTCTTGGCTACGTGGCTGTGGTCACCCTGGTGGCTGCGTGTTGCGTCATGCTCCTGGCGAGCTGATCGGCGTCAGTTCCGCCTTCGCCTGGCTGCACCGCCCGGGCTTGAATCCCCAGTCCCGGGCTCGTACCCTGATTTCGACGTCTACCCAGCCAATCACCCAGGCGAGAACCCGCACCCCAATGCGCTCTTCATCCCGCACACCGACAACACTACTGGGTTGGCTCGTGGCCTACGCTGTTCCCATGGGCTGCACCACACAGCCCAAAGTCGCTTTGCCCGAAATCACCCTGACGCTTCAACGACAGGCTGACGCCTGGAACCGCGGTGACATCGATGCCTTCATGCAGCCCTATTGGCACTCGCCGGAGCTTAGTTTCAGTTCCGGTGGCACCACCCAGTGGGGATGGGCCCAGACCCTGGAACGCTACCGGCGGCGCTACCCCACACCGGAGCGGATGGGCCAATTGACTTTCAGCGACCTCCACCTCCGCCCGCTGGGGGCCGATGCAGCCCTGGTCTTGGGCCGATGGCATCTCCAGCGGAAGCCCGACCCCGTCGGCGGCAACTTTTCGCTAGTCATGCAGCGGTTTGCCGGTCGCTGGGTAATCGTCCACGATCACACCTCGCAAACCCGGCCTCCTGACCCAC
>JBHHVM010000711.1:0-1521 GCA_046754265.1 Phycisphaerae bacterium | reverse complement strand
CCCGGCTCTGCTCGCCGCCGGAGAGGCGATCGACAGGCTTGAACGCATCTTCGCCCCGGAACCGGAATCGTCCCAGGAAAGACCGCAGCGAGGTCTGATCCAAGTCGGGCCGGGCGGCGCCGACGTAATCCAGAACGGTCGTGCCGCCAATTAAGTCCGAGTGTTCCTGATCGTAGTACCCCACCTCGAACCGACTGGACAACTCCGCAGTGCCCGCGTCGGCCGGCACCTGCCCCAGGGCGATGCGCAGCAACGTGGTCTTACCGGTCCCATTGGCGCCGGTGATGCCCACTCGATCACCCGGCATGACCCGGAGGTTCAAGTCGGCAAAGAGTTGCTGATCGCCGAATGATTTTGCCAAGTTCGTGCAGGTCAGCACCTCGACTCCCGCATCCATCGGGCCGCCCGAAAAGTCGAACGATGTAGAGCCTTCGGATCGAGCCGTCTCCAGCACGAACTCACCCTCGGCCAGGCGGCGCTCCAAGCGCGTGCGCCGTCCGCGGGCCTCCCGGGTGCGCTGGCCGCTGATGTGTTTGGCGATAAAAGCCCGTTCTTTTTCAATAAAACGGCGGTCCTTTTCGTATTGCCGCTGCTGAGTGACCAGCCGGAGCTGCTTGACCTGGACGTAGTTTGAGTAATTGCCGGGATAGGAAGCGACTTGACGGTCCGCAACCTCGACGATTCGAGTGGCCAGTTTGTCCAACAGGTATCGATCGTGGGAGACAATGACCGCCCCGCCGCGATGGCCTGCCAGATATTTTTCGAGCCAGCGCGTGGCATCGATGTCCAGGTGGTTGGTCGGCTCGTCCAATAGCAACAGGCGATGGTCCTCCAACAACAGTTTGGCCAGACCCGCCCGGCATTTCTGACCCCCCGAAAGTGTGCTCACCGGTTTTGAGTATTCATTTTGGGAAAAGCCCAGCCCCCCCAGGATCTCGTTCAATCGGGCTTGGAACCCGTGACCCCCCGCCGCTTCGAACCGGGCGTTGAGTCGATCGTATTGGTCCATCAAGGCCGGCAGTCGATCCTGATCGTGGGCATCCGCCATCTCGTGGGAAAGGTCCAGCAGGCCCCGTTCCATGCTTAGCAGGTCCTCGAAGACCGAAGCGACCTCGTCGTGCAGTGTGCGGGCGGAGTCCAGGCGGGGTTCCTGGGCGAGCAGGCCGACTTGCAGCCCCCGGCTGCGGGTCACCGTCCCGAGGTCCGGCTCGATCTGGCCCATGATCAGGCGGAAAAGCGTCGTCTTGCCCGCCCCATTGGGGCCCACCAGCCCGACGGTCTCGCCGGTGCGGATTTCCAGAGAGACGTTTTCCAGCACCACGTTGGGGCCGAACTGCTTGGTGACGTTTCGCACTTGGATCGAAGCCATGCCCCCATCGTATCGGCGCAGCCGACCATGGCGAGCCCCCCGTGCGACCTTCCAAACCCCCGGCCAGGTAGCGCCGGGGCGTCTTCACGGGATTTCAGTCACCGGCCTCCACTTGCGAACCCCCCGCGCCGGGCGTTAGAATTCCCAGCTAC
>JBHHVM010000710.1:0-1532 GCA_046754265.1 Phycisphaerae bacterium | reverse complement strand
TAGTATCTTGTGCCGGGCGTCCGCTACCGCGGGGCCCGTATCAAAACGCAGTAACAAACTCGCCAACACCTGCTTGGCTTCATGGAATTGCCCGCTTCGTTGCAGACTGATGCCGTAGCGCAGCAGCACGCGGTCGGTCGGCTCGAGGTCGGGCAAGTCGTCCGCCGCAAGGCCGTAGTGGGCGGCGGCCGATTCGTATCGACCCGCTTCATAATCCAGGTTGCCGAGCTGGGCATGAATCAAAGCGATCAATTCGGGCCGATCCGACAACCCCAATCCAGCCTCCAAGTCCGCTTGGGCTCGGCCCGGCTTGTCAGACTTGAGCTCGGCTAGACCTCGCACCAAATACGCCTCCGCCACGTCCGGGGCGTCGGGGTGCTGGGCGATCACTTCGGACAAGAGGCGGTCAGCCAGGTCGTATTGGCGATCGCGATAGGCTTGATGACCTTCGCGAATCTGCTTGACGGCTGGGCCGGGCAGCCGGTCACATCCACCGGCCGTCAGAACTGTGACGAGCGTGACAAATACGCGGACCAATTGCAGGCCCGTGGGGTCCGGTCGGCGTCCTTGCCGATCGTCCATGATTAGCCTCCTTGCTGGCTGGCAATACATGCTTTGCAGCCATTGTCGGGGACGTTGGGCTGCTCGTCAAACCCGTTCAGGTGCGTAGGGATCGTCGGGCCTGCATGAAAAACCTTGGGCCGTCGAACGCAGGCGGGATCGCAGTTCGACGGCCCGATAGGTCCCTCAGAGGAGGGGTTTGGTTGCATCGACAAGGCCCGGTTGCCTGGGCTGGTTCGGTCCAGCCTGTGCATTCGAGGCCGATCGGGGTTCCGGACCATTGGCCGGCTTGTCCCGCATCCAATGTCACGTCTGCGTTGGGCCCGATTTCTTACACGGTTTTTTCAGAAAATTGCCGGTTTTTGCCGGATGACCGGAAAAAGCGTCTTTGAGCCCGTACCGCCGGGCCTCACGACCCGCTGGTTGGCCCCAAACCCGCCCACTCATCAAGTGTAAGCACGTGAGAATAACCAGGAAGTGAATCATGCCGGTCACACCACAGACAGATGAGCCGGCAGACGAACGCCCGGCGGGGGGTTGGCCCCGATCGACCGAAGCGGCCGACTCGGGTCGGGCGTTGTCCACCGGCAACGGTGCAGCCACCGGAGGAGGGGGGGGCACCGACATCTGACATCCCAAGGCGTTGACCGGAACGCCTTGCGGGGTTTCGGGGCAGCGGTCCAGCTCATCGACGATGCCGTCGCCGTCGAAATCCCTGGCAGCCCCGCCTACACCGCCTTGGCAGTTGGTGTCCGCGGTATGGCTGCACGCGCCGCCGACGCACGCCTCGAGGGTACACGGGTCGGCGTCGTCACAGTCGGCAGCCGCGAAGCATTCGACGCAGCGTTGGTTGGCTTCGTCGCACAACAGACCGGCCGGGCAGGGGTCAGCCCCGGTCACGCAACCGGCGACGACGTCGCAGAAGGCGGCCGGCGTGCAGAAACGCCCGTCATCGAGGCAGCGGGTGTGGT
>JBHHVM010000709.1:0-1534 GCA_046754265.1 Phycisphaerae bacterium | reverse complement strand
CCAGTTTCGCAGCTATATTCAGCCCCTGGTGGTTTTACTGGCCATTGTCTTCGGGCTGGTGGGCATGGTCATGGGGCTGGTGGTCAATCGATACCCCTTCACCACGGTCACGGCGGTAGCCATGGTCGGACTGTGCGGCATCGTGGTCAACGACGCCCTGGTGCTGCTGGATTTCATCAACAAGGAACGAGCCCGAGGCAGTGCGGTGGTGCAAGCCCTGCACGTCGCCTGCCGAAAACGGGCCAGGCCGATCCTGCTGACCACGGTGACCACCATATTCGGCCTGGGACCGATGGCCTTGGGCATCGGCGGGTACAGCAAGATTTGGTCGCCCTTCGCCATGAGCATGTGCTGGGGCCTAGGCGTGGCGACCGCCCTGACCCTGCTGCTGGTCCCCGCCTGCTACCTGATCACCGAAGACTTGAAGCGCCTAGTCGGCCTGGACGCCGAGGCGTCAGCGCCGTCGGTGCCTTCCCCTACCGGCAGCGCCGGGTGAACGCCCTGCCCCACCGAGATTACGGCCCGGGCACGAGCCGATAGACCTGCCCTGTTGTCCCGGTTGGCCCGACGTTGGCGGTGGTCAGGGCGTACAGTTCCGCGTCGGCGTCCTGGCCCAACGACAACAGAAACGCACCCAGTCGGCCATCGGGTTTACCGGTGACTTCGAGTTCGCGCAGGCTCCATTGGCCGTCGGCGTTCTCGCTGGCGGCGAACAGGCTTCCGTCGCCGACCTCAAACCCCCTGCCGAAGTCGCCGAACACGTAGTCCCCGACCAAGCCGGGCAGGGCCAACCCCCGATAGACAAACCCGCCCGTCACACTGATGCCCATAGCGACACCCTCGGGCAGTTCGTGCGCATACTCGATGATCGGATCGATCAGCGGCTCACCGCCCGCCCCCGTCGCGGCGCATTGGGCCGGCGGTTCACCGGGATTGGTCGGATCGAAGCAGTGATTCCCCTCCTTGATGTTCCAGCCGTAGTTGCCGCCGGCCACGATGATGTCGATCTCTTCGAATAGGTCCTGCCCCACGTCTCCCAGGAACAGACGCCGATCTCCACCGCGGTCGAACGAGAATCGAAACGGATTTCGCAACCCGAACGCATAAATCTCCGGGCGGGCCCCCTGCTGGTCTGCAAACGGGTTGTCCGCCGGAATCCCGAACGGCTCTCCGTCGTCCACGTCGATGCGCAGCAGCTTGCCCAGCAGCTTGGATTTGTCCTGCCCGTTGCCAAGCCCTTCGGTATGCCCCAGCCCCACGTCGTTGGCGGCTCCGCCGTCGCCGACCGCGATGTACAGAAAACCGTCCGGACCAAACGCGATCTGGCCCCCGTTGTGGTTAAACTGCGGTTCATCGATCTCCAGAATCACCCGTTCGCTATCAGGGTCCGCCCGATTGGCGTCACTACCTGACACCGAAAACTCCGACACCCGGCTCTGAGAATCGAAATCCTGTGGGGTCTGCGCGTCGGCCGGCGCCGCATAGTAGATAAAGAACCGCACGTTGGCGGCCTATTCCGAGTGGAAGGCGATCC
>JBHHVM010000708.1:0-1540 GCA_046754265.1 Phycisphaerae bacterium | reverse complement strand
GGTCGAGCAGCAGACGGCCGTGAAGTCCCTGGCCCACCGGGCCCCGGCCTTCGGCATGCCCGGGATGCGCGTCGACGGCAACGATATCCTGGCCATGATCGTGGCCACCACCGAAGCGGTGGATCGGGCCCGCCGAGGCGAAGGCCCCACCTTGATCGAGGCTGTCACCTATCGCATGGAAATGCACACCACGGCCGACAACCCGAAGATTTATCGTAGCGACGAAGAAGTTCAACAATGGGATCACAAAGACCCGATCGCTCAATTTGATAAATACCTGCTGACCGAGGGTGTCATCGACGACGACGGGCTAGCCAAACTGAACACCGAAGCAACTGAACAGGTCCGCCAGGGTCGCGACAGGTTCCGCAAGCTCGCCCACCCCAACCCCCACGAAGTATTCGATTTCGTGTACGCCAACCCCACAGCTGAGCTGGCCGACCAGAAACGAGAATACGTCCGCAGACTCAAGTCCCTGTTGGACAACAAGACCCCCACGTCCGTTTAAGCGCACAAGGATGCACCCATGGCTGTGATGAACATGGTCCGAGCCTTGAACTTGGCCCTGGATCAAAACCTAGCCGACGACCCGGACGTGGTGCTTTTGGGCGAGGACGTCGGTCTGGACGGCGGCGTCTTTCGGGTCACCAAGGGTCTGTACGAAAAATACGGCAACAAGCGAGTCATCGACACACCCCTGGCCGAAGCCGGTATCATCGGCACCGCCGTGGGCATGGCCGTCGCCGGGCTCAAACCCGTCGCGGAGATTCAGTTCTCCGGGTTCACCTACCAGGCTTTCCATCAAATCGAACAGAACATGGCCCGCATGCACAACCGCTCTCGCGGACGGTTTCGCGTCTCCATGGTAATGCGAGCCCCCTACGGCGGCGGCATTCGGGCGGTCGAACACCATAGCGAATCCCGAGAGGCTTACTGGGCCCACACCCCGGGCCTGAAAGTCGTGATCCCCTCCGGACCACGCATGGCCCGGGCGTTGCTGCACGCAGCCATCGCCGATCCCGACCCAGTCGTCTTTTACGAGCCCAAAGCCATCTATCGCGCCTTCAAAGAAGAAGTCCCCGACCAGCCCGAACCGTTCCAGATCGGAAAAGCAAAAGTTGTCCGCCGCGGTAACCAGATCACTTTAATCGCCTATGGGGCTATGCTCAGGCCCACCCTCGATGCCGCCGACGACCTCAAGGACGCCCACGACATCAGCGCCGAAGTCATCGATCTGGTCAGCATCTCACCGATGGACACCCAGACGCTGGCCGACTCCGTTTCGCGTACCGGCCGGGCCGTCGTCATCCACGAAGCTCCCAAGAACTGCGGCGTCGGGGCCGAGGTCATCGCCCGCATCAACGAATCAGCCTTCGCCCACCTCGAAGCCCCCATCAAAAGAGTGACCGGCTACGACATCCCCTATCCCTTCTTCCAGGTGGAGCGATTCTACCCCCCCGACGCCGAAACCATCACCCAAGCCGCCCTGGAAACCCTAAGCTACTAGACGCACGCCCAACCTACCCGCCGATCAGCAGTA
>JBHHVM010000707.1:0-1548 GCA_046754265.1 Phycisphaerae bacterium | reverse complement strand
TGCCATCAGCAAGTGGGCCCCGGGCCAGCCGCACACCCTTTTCGTCCAGGCCGACGCCGTGGACCTGACGCCCATCCAAGCCTTGCAGCCTCCGCTGTACGTGATGAGTCTCGTCAACCTCGACGGAGACGCCGATGCGGACGAAGCCGTTGCCATCCACGGAAACCCCAACGTTGCCCCCGGTTTCGTGGCTGAGACCTTCAACGGCGTCGGCGGGCCGCTGTGCGTGTCGGTTTCGACCACCGCGTTGCCCGTAGCCTTTGAGCCGGACGGCTATCAATACATCGACCTGAACCTCAACGGGGCCTTGGACGTGGTCACCCTCGACTTCTTCACCGGCCAACAGCTTCGCCTGTTCAACGACGGCCTGGGCAATTTCTCGGCGGCGTTTGCGGGTGACGCAGACGGCAACCAGGTCATCAACCTCGGCGACTACCGAATCCAAAACCAACTCGGTTGCCTCAACGGCCCAGGCACCGCCCCCGGAAACCTCCCCCAAGATCGCCTCACCTGCGTCAACGTCTTCGACTTCAACGCCGACCAGGACGTCGACCTCCAAGACCAGGCGGAACTCATCCGTCACCTGGGGCCGTAGGTCCTCTAGCGCGACCCGGGTCTAAGACCCCCCTGATCGCCCCTACCTCGACTTTCTTCGCTGAGTGCGGGCCCGGCCATTATCGAAATGTAAAGAGGCCACAAGCAGCAGGTCAATAATCTCCGCGGCCCCATCCTTATCGGCCACTGCAACCGTTCGCCCCTTCGGTATGAGCCACAGGAACTCCGGATGCGGCACCGTGTACTCGCGCCCGTCCGCAGTCCGAAGGGTAAACGGCTTGAACGGCTTGGCTTGGTGTGCCTTGCGTAGTTGTTCAATGGTCACAGCATTGTCGCCTCTGGCTACGACGATACGCCCACCTCATTGTATCGACCAGGCAGTCGCAAGTACAGTCTAACTGTCGGTCCGCCCCCGGACCCCTTCGTAATCGGGCTTTCGCTTCTCCAGAAATGCGTTGACCCCTTCATGCACTTCGCCGGCCCGGTTGTGGATGGCCAGCCAGTCCCGGGCGTGGCCTATGGTCTGGTGCCAACTGAAATCCCGCCAGAAGTTCAACTGTTGCTTGGTGTAGCGCATGCACTCGGGCAGCTTGTTTTCCAGCGTGGCACACATGGCCTCCACGGCTTCATCGAGCTGCTCCCGGGGGACGACCTTGTTGACCAATCCCCAATCCAGCGCCTTTTGGGCCGGGATGTCTTCGCAGAGCATCAGGATTTCACGGGCCCGGCGATCGCCGACGATGATGGGCAGCCACTGTGTGGCACCAGCCGCCGCCACGCTGCCCATGGCGGCACCCACCTGTCGGATGACCACGTCATCGGCGGCAACGGCCAAATCGCAACTCATGTTGAATTCGTTGCCCCCGCCGATCACCATGCCGTTGAGCCGGGCGACGGTCGGTTTGCCGATGTTGCGAAGCCGTTCGTGGGCGGCGATGAATTCGCCCATCCATTTCCAATAGTCTCCGGGCGAATCGACGTAGTGGGCTTTTT
>JBHHVM010000706.1:0-1560 GCA_046754265.1 Phycisphaerae bacterium | reverse complement strand
CAAACCGGAACTGACCCGGATACCGGGCCCGGGCCCACGACCCAACCGCCGCTCTGCTCAAGTTATCGGAAGGTCAAATAAGGCGCTGAAGAACCGGCTCTTGCCGGGCTGGAAGGGCTGTGGGACAGCCTGGTGGATTGGGGCCGATAATCGCGGGCGGGACAGGTTAGTGGGGTGGCCGAGGGGCGGGGCTGGTGACCTCGACGTCGGTGGGCAGGCCAGCCCGCTCTCGAAGCACGGCCAATCGCTCCCGGACCTCTTTGGCGATTTGGGAGTTGGGGAACTCTTCGATGATGTTCACGGCCACTTCCAGGGCGTCTTGCCAACGCTCCTCCGACACCGCGAAGCGGAAACGAACCCCCAGTTGCAGCAACTTGCCCTTGACCACTTTGCGGGCTGACTCTTCAAGTTGCTTGGCTTCTTCCCGGGTCAGGTATTGGTCCAACTCTTTCAGGATGTTCATGCCCGCATCGATGTCGATGTCATCGCGCTGCACTGCATCGGTAAAATCGCGAACCAACTCGTCTTTTCGAGCGCGGCGGCGGGCGGACAACTCCTCTTTGAGTTGCGCAAAACGGGACTCGTTGGGAAAGGCCTTGAGCAACCGGGAGATTTCCTGAGATGCCTTGCCCCAGGCGTGAGCGTCGAAAAGCTGCTCGACCATCGGCACGACTCGCTCCACCTCTGCCTGGTAGAAGGCGGCCTGCTCCTGGCGGATGTGGTTCGCCAGCCGCTGGGCCTCCTCCTTATATCCAAAACGGCGCTCCATCTCAGCAATCAGGTAGGCGGCTGCTTCCCAATCGTGGCGGTCGATTTCGGCGTCGATCGCCGCCCGCAGGGCGTTGCGCTCCTCCTGCCGGTGCGACAGCGACCGGGCGGCGTCAGACAGACGAGAATTCTCGGCGATCTCCTCCATCCGGGCCCGCTGGGCCTGCAACTCTTCCAGCACGTCGTGCATGGCCGCCGTGGCCCGCACGCCGTTGGCATCGACTTTTATCAGCACGAAACAAAGCACCGTGATGGCCACGAACAGCAACACCACGGCTCCACCCACCGCCACCAGCCACAAGCTCAATAGCTCCGGCGTCGACCAGCGCAAGATGCCCAGCCCGATCAACGTGCCGCCGCCTGCCACCGCCAACACCCGCAGCGCGGTCAGCCAATGGCGGAGTCGAGAAAACCGAGCAGCATGTCCGTACATGATGGATTTGCCTCGCCCCAGCCCGTCTGCTTCCCGCCTCAGTGCCGGCGGTGCTTGGCCAGGACAGCAATAACTTAGACTTGCCCGGGCCCCGCGTCAATCGTCGCGGCAATCACCCCGCGCCGCCCGCCACTTCTGGTGTTCGGCGTATTGCTTCTTCAGCACCAGCACCCGATCCCCAACACTCAACTCATCAGCGACGATCTTGAGGAACGCCAACGTGCCCACCAACGCACCCCCCACCGCCAAAATGACAGGCCAGTCCACCATCACTGCACCGCCCTTCGCCGAATCAATCACGGATGTATCGGACAAATCCGCGGGCCGGTGCGAAATGAGCCGCCTTCTCCCCGCGCCCC
>JBHHVM010000705.1:0-1567 GCA_046754265.1 Phycisphaerae bacterium | reverse complement strand
CCCATCGGCCAACTCGATCACGTCGTAATAATCTCCGCTGACGTGGCGCCCCGGATCGTTCCGCACCGCCAAGTGCAGGTCCTCCCGCTCCGGCAAACGGCGCGGAAACAATCGCTGCTGAATCTGACGGGCCAGGGCCACCTCCCGCTCCAGAACCAACTTGACCTCGCGCTCTTTCATCAACTGCGTGTTGATCAACCCGATGCTGACCTGCTTGGCCAAGCCCGCCAGAAAATCCATGTCCTCCTGGTTGTACGATCCCCCGGTCGAGGTCCGGTCCCCATAGATGACCCCCAGAATCTGATCGTGATGCTGCACCGGAACGCAAAGGGCCGACCGAATGCCCAGTTGCACCATGCTCACCGTGGGGTCAAAACCCCCCTGCCCCGAATCGTTAATCAGCGCCCGCTCGCCGTGGTCCAGCGCCCGCCCCAGCACCGACCGCGACACGGTCAATTCGCCCTCAGCTCCGCGAAGATTGCGCACCACGGGCCAATCCACACCGCGCCCATCGGCCTGACGCAACCCGATCGCCCCCCGCTCAAAACGCAACGTCTCGAAACAAACGTCCAGCACTTCTTCCAGCAATTCGTCGCGGCTGCGCAACCGGGTCAATCGCTCCGAAAGATCGTAGAGCATGCGCAGCCGCTGCTGAGACAGACGCAACTCCGTGTCCTGACGGGAATACCGGGTGTTCTCGCTGGGCGGCGTGTGGTCCGACAACGTGACCGACGTGGATAGGTCACTCGACGACACCGATCGGCCCCGCGTCGTGGCATCCGCGAAGACGATCCGCACCGACCCCAGCAGTACCACGTCGCCATCGCCCAGCCGGGACGTCCGGCAACGCACATCGTTGAGCAACGTCCCGTTCTTGCTACCCAGATCTTCAACCATGAACCCGTCGCCCTCGGGCCGAAAGCGAGCGTGCCGCCGCGACGTCCCCAGGTCATCCAACGGAATCTCGCAGGACGGATCCCGCCCCAGCGTCACCGGACCCGTCAACTCGTGCCGCCGTGTCCGTCCGTCGGTCGTGGTAATCAACAGTTCAGCCATAAAACCCAACCACACCCACTCCAGCCGTCACCGACGCGCCCCACAACCGGTGCCGGAGCTCTGCCATTACGGCTTCTCGTTGCACGTGCAAACCAACTTCCCGCACCCCGGACATCCTTCGCCGTATTTCTTCCGAATGGCCTCAGCCAGGTCGATGCCCTGCACGTTGGCCAGCGTCGCCAGCCAGGCCAGCACGTCCGCGAACTCCTCTTCCTGATCGGCCCGGGTGCCCTCCGCCAGCGCCCCGGCCAATTCGCCGATCTCCTCGCTCAACCACATGAACGTCCCAGCCACCCCGCGGGCCCGGTCCTTATCGCTGTACATCCGCTCAATGAGCCGCTGAAAATCCGCCAGCGTCATAGATCCAAAACTCCACCAGAATCCCGCAGACAGCCCGTCGGCCTGCTCCAACCGATAGCATACCAGACTCTTGCAGGGCGGGCATCCCGGACCCGATCAGTATCCCAGCCCGCAAGCCCCCCGGGCCTGAATGGGTCTCACCGTTGCAGCC
>JBHHVM010000704.1:0-1569 GCA_046754265.1 Phycisphaerae bacterium | reverse complement strand
CAAGTCACTGGCCCGATTCATCCGCGTCGGCCAACCCGTTCTCGGCTGGGTAATCCCAACCCGGCAATTGCGTTCCTTCGCAAGAGTAGGACATCTTGGGCCCGCGGGCCCGCCGGTCGAGCAACGCCAACAGGCCGGTGCTGACGAAGGGGTTTTTCCTGGGGTTGAAGGTCTCGCCGGTTTCGGCGGCCAGGGCTTCGTCGTCGGCGCCGCGGGCAAGTTCCTTCTTGAACAGGGCCCGCGAATAAGGCGCGTCCTTGGCCATGAGTCGGGCCCGTTCGTATCCCCGGCGCAGGGCCTGGTGCTGGCAGTCGAAGACGCCGTTGCTCAAGCCCACTTGAAAGGCCCGGTCGGCGGTCAAGCCCTGGTCGAACAGCTCGAAGATTACCGAGTCGCCCAGCCCCAGCCGCTTCAGTTCACCGGCTGCCCCGAAACCCGGCAAAATGGCGTAGTCCAGTTCCGGCTGGTTGTAGGTGTTTTTTTGCTGCCAACTCGAGGCACGATCCAGGGTGTCGAAGACGGTGCCGAAGGCGCGCACGTCGTAGCGCAAGTCCATGAAATAGGTGAACTCCGCTCCGCCGCCCCATTTTTCGCCAAAGACGCCAAGCGAGGCCACGGGGCTTTTTTGGATCAGGCGGAACAACTCCACAGCGTTTCGGCTCGAGGCGGCAGCCTGGTCTTCGGTCAGCGGCGCGTAGCCCTTTTGGCGCTCGAACCAACCGCGGTTGAACTCGCGGGCATCAGCCCCGAGCATCCGCATCCCCGTGCCGGCCGCCGAGAACAACACCGACCCGCACCGACCCTCCCGGTGCAGCTTCAAAACATGGGCATAGGCGTGGGCCAGTTGGTCGATATTCGCCCGATTCCACACGTTGCCGCGCAGAGGGTTGTTGATCACGATGCAGGCCACGCGATCGCGGGATGAGGGCGGGTAGAATTTTAACTCCGGATAGCAGGCCCGGTAGGTGCCGGTGGTCCAATCCAACTCCGCCACCGGGGTGCGATAGTATTTTCCATAGCCCAGCAAGGCCGTCAGGTTGCGCCGTTTCATGTCATGCAACAGGCTGGGCCTGCCCCGCCGAGGACCGGACCGCCCGTCGATGTCCAACATGTCGAGCATGTGCGGGTCGTCGGCGTTCTCGTCGCGGGCCCGGCGGATCAGTTCTTCGAACCCGTCGAGGGTCAATTCGGCAATCAAGGTGTCGATGACTTCGATGAGCCCCACCTTGAAACGCAGGCCCGCCCGGGTGGAGATGTTGACTTGGCCGGGCGTGGCCACGCCGTCCTGGATCAAGTCCAGGGCGTACAGGCAAATGGGCAGGGCATAGCGCCGGAACGCCCGCCCGCCCGCGTCGTTGGCACAGGCTACGTGGACCAACGATTCGGCGCTTTTGACCTTACCCGCCCGGCGATCGCGCTCGGCCGCTTCGTAGTACGACCAGAAATCCCGGCGCGAAATCTCGCCCAGCGGAACGTAGGTATCGGTGGAAGGATCCAGCACGCCCTGGGGCTTGGAACCCTTGGCGGAGTCCCAATCGTAAAACCCCCGGTGATCCGGTGCGTTGATAC
>JBHHVM010000703.1:0-1575 GCA_046754265.1 Phycisphaerae bacterium | reverse complement strand
GACATCAAGGCCGAGTTCGCAGGGCAGATCCTGCCCATGACGGACAACAGCCCAAGCATCACGGGCAACGGCAAGCGGCTCAAGCTCTTCTATGATCCGCCATTGCCGCCCAGTGCCCGCGTACGGGTGACGATCGTGGGCGACAACATCCTCGACGATCTCGGCAATCAGCTCGATGCCGATGGCAACGGAACACCGGGCGGGACGCGAACCGTCGACTTCGACACCTGCACCGTCAGTCGAATCCCAAATACGAACGTCGAGGGCTACGTCATTGCCAGCGAGCGGGCTCCCGGCTGCGCTGACCCGAAAGACCCCGCATGTGACTTGCCGTTGGAGGGCGTCACCCTCTGGGTGGACGGTTTTCCGAAAGACGACGCATGCGACGGGGTCCCGCCGGAGGAACTCTGCGCGGTCACCGACTCCGACGGGCACTTCGTCCTGGTGAGCACGCCCGTGCCGGGATTCCTGGTCGAAATCGACGGCACGAGCATCACGGCCGTGGGTGGTCAGCCACCTCCCGGGGACTGCTCGTACCCACGTGGCGAGATGCAGATGTTCCATAGCACTGCGGGATACACCGTCCAAGTAGCGACTAACGGAGTCCCGCACAATATCCACATCCCGTGCATCGCAAACGACAGCCCCGTGCCCATCAAGCCGGGCCAACCCACCAACGTCGGCCTGAGTCCCACGGGGCAGCAGGCGTTTGCGGACATGTTTCCCGGCTCCGACCCGACGGCCTTTTCCATCAACATCCCGGCCGACAGCCTCACCATGGACGACGGCACGCCGGGCACGCAGGTGAGCGTGTATCCGGTCGACGTGGATCGCCTTCCGGTCCCGCTGCTCGAAGGCTTGGATGCTTCCTTGATGATGGAGATCGTCACCGACGGCGCCGTGAATCTCGACGACCCTGCACCGGTGTGCTTTCCGAATGTTCCCGATCCGGCGACCGGAAACCCGCTGCCGCCCGGCGCGAAGTCCGCAATCCTCAGCTTCAACCACGACACCGGCCAATGGGAATCCGGCGGCTCCATGACGGTGACTGAAGACGGGCAGGCCGTGTGTTCGGACGAAGGCACCGGATTCACCGAGTTCTGCTATCACGCCCAGGCGCCTGGATCAAACGCATCCGGGGGCCCCTTCTCCACAACCTGCGTGGTTGCCGTTGGCACATGTGCCGTCGGGTTTGCAGCAACGGCTGTGTGTGTTGCAGCTTGCTCCCTCGTTCCGAAATTATGCCTAGCAGGGCCAGGTGATATCTGCATTAGTATCGGTACGGGCGCGGTGGGGGCGTGCGCGGCAGCAACGCCTGTATGTCTGTTTACGAGTTCACCAGCATCAGACATGGCGGGCGAGGGCAATTCCACTCCTGAGCAACAGGCGCTGGAACTTGCACTCAGCGCGATGCCAATAATTCAAGGCATGCTCGATGTCCTCGTGAACGCGCGTGCAGCGGGCGTGATAACGGATCAGGACTCCGCCCAATTGTCGGCTTTACTAACGGATCTGGATGAACTAGTCCCAAAACAAGCGTACAACAATGGTCGTTTTCGTAACGGCGCGGGCCGG
>JBHHVM010000702.1:0-1578 GCA_046754265.1 Phycisphaerae bacterium | reverse complement strand
GCCAGGGGTTTTTGCTCTCTGACGTGGAGTTCGCCGCGATGCTCCAACCAGTCGCGCAGCAGCCTGGCTTCGACCGGCACGTTGCCTATGCGGGCGATTTCCAAGGCGGCGGCTGCGTTGCCCAGATAGGCGGCCTGCATCAAAGGTCTGTCTGCCGCCAGCGTCAGTGTGGCTGCTGCCAACAGCGCGTCACCGCACCCCAGGCGGTCTCTGGCATGGTCGGAGAACGAAGGCAGGTGTTCGCCGCGAAGCCGGCCCGACCATTCCGGCTCGGTGGGGTCTTGGGTTCGCCGATCGAAGGCCACCAGACCACGTTTGCCCAAGGTGACAAACAGGTGCCGGGCCTGGGTCTGCTGCAACAATTGCCAGGAGACCAGCGACAGCCCTTGCTCAAAATCGTGTAACGAGGCCCGCAGTTCCCGCTCGGTGGGGCATAGCAAGTCCATTCCGTGAAAGTGTCGCAGGTTGCCCCGGGCACCGCTGACGTCGGCCACCAGCACTTTGACCCGGCGGCGCAGGGCGCTTAGCACCCGGGACACCAGCCTCCCGCTGATCATGCCGTATCCAAAGTCACAGAAGATTACCGCGTCGGCCAGTGCTGCCTGTTGTTCGAGGACCAGGGCTGCCTTTTGCTCGGCCTTGGAATCCAGGGGCTCGTGCTCGGCCGACTCGACTTTCAACAGCTTCTTGTCTTCCACCAGGTATCGTTTCTTGACCGGCAGTGACTGCCTGGCGGGGATCAAACAGCTTTCCACGCCTTCTTCAGCCAGAACCTGGCCCACCTGATCGCTGGAGCGGTCCTTGCCGATGGCGCTGATCAAAAACGACCGGGCGCCCAAACCCGCGGCGTGCCGGGCGACGATGGCTGCCCCGCCCACGTAGTGTTTTTCGTAAAGCTGGTTCAGCGACAACATGGGCGACTCGCTGGCCACGTCCAGGGCGTCGCAAAAGACGTAGCGGTCCAGCACGATGTCGCCCACCACCACCACCCGTAGCCCCCGAAACCGGTCCAGGGTCTCCAGCAGGGCGTTGGCTGACAGGTCATGCCTCCGACAAATCAACCGCAGGCGGTGGGATTCCAGCTCGGCCTCACGCTCCATGGACTCGATCAACTGCGTCGAGCTGAAGACCACGTCGCCGCTGGAAAACAGCACCCGCCCTCCGGCGGTTTCCACAATCTGTTTTTCGCGAAGGAACCCGGCGTGCTGCGAGTTTTCGTACTCAGCCCCTTTGACGTACACGTCCGGATGAACGGCTTCGAGGACCTGCTCAGCCGTGTCGTTGGGATCGACGTAAACCAGATCGACGACTTCCAACGCGGCCAGATTCTCGGCCCGCAACTCCTCGGGGATGTAGGGTCTTTGATCGCCCTTGGAGATGTCCGAATCGCCGGTCAACGACACGACCAGCAAATCTCCCTGGCGGCGGGCGAATTGGAGGTAGCGAATATGACCGGGGTGAACCAGATCGAAGCAACCGTGACATTGCACCACGGTCTGCCCGTTGCGCCGAACCCGGTTCACCGCTTCGAGCAAGGCGGGCAGGTCAACGATCTTTCGGCCTACATCGGGGGTCATC
>JBHHVM010000701.1:0-1592 GCA_046754265.1 Phycisphaerae bacterium | reverse complement strand
CAGCCAGGCCGACGATCCTCGCGAATACACCACCGAAATGTTGGTGCCGCCCTCGAGCCCGTTGGTGGGCAAGACGCTCGAAGAGGCGGGCCTGCGCCACCTACCCGGGGCCTACGTCGCCGAGATCGAGCGTGACGGCCAGGTGACCGTGGCCGTCTCTTCCGAAGAACGGCTCCGGGCCAACGACCGGCTCGTCTTTGTGGGCGTGGTCGAATCCGTGGTCGACCTGCGAAAATCCCGAGGATTGCTGCCGGCCACCGACCAGGTCTTCAAGTTGGATTCAGCCCGCTCCGACCGATGCCTCATCGAGGCGGTCGTCTCCGACAGTTGCCCGCTGGTGGGCAAGACCATTCGCGATGGGCGATTCCGCTCCGTCTACAACGCGGCGATCATCGCCGTGGCCCGTAACGGTGTTCGCCTGCGAAAAAAGATCGGCGACATCGTACTGACTTCCGGCGACACCCTGTTGCTCGAGGCCAAGCCCTCCTTCGCCGAACAACAGCGCGACTCACGGGATTTTTTTCTGGTCAGCCGCATCGAAGACTCCCAGCCCCCGCGACACGAGCGGGCCCTGGTCGCCCTGGCCATCCTGGCCCTGATGGTGTTGGCGGTCACGGCGGGTTGGCTGAACATCCTGCCCGCCGCCATGCTGGCCGCCGGCTTCATGCTCTTGACCCGCTGCTGCCGTAGTGCCGAAGCCCGCCGCAACGTCGATTGGCAAGTGCTGCTGGTCATTGCCGCAGCCCTGGGTATCGGCAAAGCCCTGCAGCGGACCGGCGCAGCGGCAGCCCTGGCCGAATTGCTCATCGACCTGGCCGGGGACAGCCCACACTTTGCCCTACTTTTGATATATCTGGTGACAGCCGCCTTCACCGCCACCATCACCAACGTCGCCGCGGCCGCCCTGGTCTTTCCTATCGCCCTGGCCGCCGCCGGCAACCTCAACGTCAATTTCATCCCTTTCGCCATGACCATCATGATGGCGGCGTCGGCCAGTTTCGCCACGCCCATCGGATATCAGACCAACATGATGGTCTACGGGGCCGGCGGATACCGTTTCAGCGATTACCTGCGCATGGGCCTGCCCCTGACCCTCCTGGTGGGCGCGGTCACCGTCTTGCTCGCCCCGGTTATTTGGCCGTTTTGAGGGGAGTCCGAGTTGCCAGTTGCCAGTTGCCAGTTACCCGTTGAGCGCCACCGACCCACGCGCGACCTGCCCCCCGCCCCCACGCTCTACCTACCGCTGGCCCAAGGTCGCGAACCCCCAGCCGAGCCGCGCGTCAGCGAGGGGGATCGCGTCCACAAGGGTCAGCTATTGGCTGAACCCGCGACGCCCGACGCCATAGCCGTCCACGCCCCTGCCGACGCGGCTGTCCAAGGGCTCACCCTGGTCAACACTGCCCACGACCTCAATGTCTCTGCCATCCAGCTTGAGCCCATCGGAACTCGGAACGCGGAACTCGGAACGCGGAACGCGGAATGTAGCGCCGACACCGAATGGCCGCCAGTGGACCTGCACTCATTGCGTCGGGCAGTGACTCAGGCCGGCGTCCTCCTGCGCGAGCCCCTGCCCACCCTCGGCGACGCGAAGC
>JBHHVM010000700.1:0-1596 GCA_046754265.1 Phycisphaerae bacterium | reverse complement strand
AATCTCGAGGGGATCGCCGGCATTGACGCTGCGTAGACAATCCAGAATGCTCAGATCGATTTGATTGTCGGGGACAGCCAACCCCAGTGCGCAATGACCCTGGGGGTCCACGTCCACCAGCAATACTTTTCGACCCTCTCGAGCCAGCGATGCGGCGAGATTGATGGCCACGGTCGTCTTGCCGCAGCCGCCCTTCTTGTTGGAAATGGCGATGGTTTTCATGACCGGAACCCGACTAGCCTTCCTGGCTGAGGCGATTGCTTCTATGCCGACCGCCGGGCTCGCCTCCTGCTGCCCGTTCGACCGAACGCCCGATAAGATTCCGGGACTCCAAGACGTATCGGCTCCCAGCATTGATAGGCTTGAGAGTAAACCGCGATCCCGTCTCCCAATGCTGAAAAAAGGGACGCAGTGCCCGTCGGTCGGAGACTTCCCAGCCTGCCTGATTTCGCCAATTAGACAACCTGGACCGCACGCGTAGGCCTGCCGATGCAGGACGGGGGACCGGTCTATCGCCCGAATTGCCAGACTGTGGCCGGGCGACCCCCGGTGAATCCCACGGTCAACGAAATCATGCCCGATCTCAAGCAATGTGTCCGGCTGTTTGTCTCCGTCCTGGCTGCCTTGTCGGTGGTCCTGGGCATCGCGTCGTGCAATTTCGTTCGCGTGGCCAAACCCGCTGCCGAGGGGCCTGCCACGTTGAACTTTCGGATCGAAAACGCCACGGCCAGCAGCACGGACCTGACCATCACGGTGGACACGGGCTTGGCTGAGGCGACCTCCCAGGCAAAAAGTCTAGTGCGGGCCCAGACCGCGGCCGGTGGACAGCCTTTGGCGGAGCAGGCCACCGTCCGGGTCGGCCCCAGCGATTTCAGTGAGGGCGTGGTTCTGTGTGGCCGGCAGGTCACCCTGGCTGCGACGGTGGGCGGCGAGGCTATGCCCGCGGAACTGTCCGGCGACGGCACCGGCACGCCGGGGTTCGATGAAGGCAGCGTGGGATTGGCCGGTGAGCGGTTTCTGCTGCTGGAGACCCACTTCGCTTGCGGCGATACGGTGGTCATCCGCATTGAAGACGACGGCACCGGCGTGGGGACTTCGACCAGCTCGGTGGGCCTGGGGGTGGTGACGGTCTACGCGGAGGGCCAAGTGCCGCCGGTCGGCGACCTGCCGGCCCTTGAGGCCGTTGAAGAGCCGATCGACGAAGACATAGCCAGCCCGGTCGAGACGGCTGTGGCGGCCATCACCATCGAAAACCAGACCTTCAGCACGATCAACGTCGAGCTTCGGGTCGGGACAGGGGACACCACTTCGGACGACACCAGCAACGTGACCGTGGTGCCGTTGGGGGTGGCTGATGGTTCGGTGGAATGTGCCCAGCAAATCACAGTCCAAGCCACGATCGTCGATGCGGACAGCGGCGCGATCGACGCGGAGGTGATGCAGTTTCAGATCAATTTGTCGGGGGCCGGTACGGGCACGATCGGGTTCGACGAAGACACGATCGGGCCGGGCAATACGCGTATCCTCTTGCAGGACGAGCATTTCACCTGTGGGGACACCATTCGGATCGTGATCTTCGATGACGCCTCGGACGTG
>JBHHVM010000699.1:0-1606 GCA_046754265.1 Phycisphaerae bacterium | reverse complement strand
GCTGTGGCACCAGGAACCCGTCCAGGTCGACCACCAGGGGCAGGCGGCGCACCACCCCGTCGGTATCGGGCCTGAAGGTGACAAAGGCCACCGCCCGGGCCGATTCGGCCAACACGTCCAACGGGGGGGTCGGATTGATGGCCCGTTCCAGACGGCCTTTGAGGGTCGCGGGCACGCGGGGGCACGAGGAGGTGACCGCCCGCAGGGCCCGCATGGCGCGATAGGCCCGCAGCACGTCTTCGCGGTCCGGGCTCATCCGCTCGTGGGGCTCATGGGGCAGCAGGGCGGCCCGGACCTCGGCAAAGGTGGTCTTTGGATTTGCCTCCAAAAGCGTATGGACCAGCTTGCGGGCGGCCGACCGTTTGGCTGGGGCCATGTGCTTCTCTATTTGCTCGGGCGGGAGATTAAGCTGCTTGGCCAGCGCGTCCCGCCCCAGGGAGAAATCGTCGAGCAACAGGCGTTGGATTCTCTTTCGCTGCCCGGCATCGCTCGACGGAAGGAGGGCGTCGGGCTGAGGTGAAGAGTCCGCGGGCCTCGGCGCGATGCCCGGCGGCCTGTGTTGGTAGAACATGGCCAGGTAGACGTTTCCGGCGGCGCGAAGGGCGTCGGCCAATTCCTGGTCGTCGACGATGCGGTCCTCGAAGGACACCATGCCCCGGACGTCGCCGGGTGGATCCACCTCCATATCCGGTGACAGCGCTGGATGGTCGAAGCGCGGTGCCATCGGCTCGGCAAAGACGATATCCATCAAGACGGCAGCGGCCCCGAATTCTTCGAGGGCTGTGACCAGTTCGGCGTGCAGCCGCCGAGGCCAAGGCCAGCGATGGATGCGTTCGACCGCGTAATCGTTGATGTCGATCATCAGGATGCGATCGGATGCGGCGATGTGATTGAAATGCCGGAAGTGTACATCAAGCCAATACAGGGCCAGGCGGTCCAACATGCCCCCGGCGTACAGGCCTGCCAGCAAAGACGTGACCAGGCCGCCGATTAGTAGACCGGGCGTCCGACCGCCAATCCAACGGCGTCGCTTCATGGGGCGTAGGCTACCGCGCCACAGGCTAGGGTTCGAGGGTAAAGGGAGTGATCGAGGCTTCGAAGCCGTTTCTTATGAAGACCGCCTGCCAGTTGCCGGCGGCAGATTCCAGGCTGTTGGAGGTCCAACTGAATCGCAAAAAGACCTGTTCGAAGCCCTCTTCCAGGGGATCGCACAACTGGCCGTCCAGCACGGTTTGGCCGGCTGGGTCGCGTATCTCGAAGCTGTTGACGTCTCCCTCGACGGTGTTGAGCAGATTGACCCACATGGTGATGGAACGCCGGCCGGCCGACAATGGGCCTCCGCTTGCGGCTGAGCAGGTGTCCAGGTTGGTGCAGTCCTGATCCGTCACGCCGCTTTGGACGACCTGAAAATTGTCCGACAAGCGAAATTCCACCTCGGCTGGGACGCCGAACAACCCGCCATCAAAGGCGATCAGCTCGAAGCGCACCTGAACGGCGCCCTTGCCGCCTTGCAGGGTAAAGGATGTCGTGGGCGAGGTGGGGTCGTCGATCAGTGCGGGCGGCCCGGAGGTTTGGGACCACACGTAGGTCAAGGGGTCGCCGTCCG
>JBHHVM010000698.1:0-1632 GCA_046754265.1 Phycisphaerae bacterium | reverse complement strand
GGTCGTCTCTTACGGTACGTTGGCACAAATGATGGGCAGCCCCAAAGCAGTGCGCGAGAACCTCGAGGTCAAGGAGCGCAAATAGATCAGGGCACCCTTGCCCGCCTTCTGAATGAGCTGCATGGACGTGGCCAACTGCTCGCCGCAGTCGCAGCGGGCGCTGCCGAACACGTGCCCGGTGAAGCACTCCGACTCCACCCGCACCAGGACGGGCTCGTCGTGGATGACCGGTTTGCCGTCAGGCCCCGGATCGCCCACCCCGCCGCAGCACAGGGCCAGGTGAGGTTCGACGTCGACGGGCGAGTGGTATTCGATCAGCTTGAACTCGCCGAAACGGGTGGGAAGCTGGACGGTCTCACCCCGGTGCAGGAAGTCTTCGTGTTTTTGTCGGTATTCGATGATCGAAGCCACGGTGTAGATGTTCAGCTTGTGTTCCGCGGCGAAGCGAGTCAGGTCCGGCAAGCGGGCCATGGTGCCGTCGGGGTTCATGATCTCAATGAGCACAGCCTCGGGCCGTAGCCCAGCCAACTTCATCAAGTCCACCGAGCCCTCGGTCTGACCCGCCCGAACCAGCACACCGCCGTCGCGGGCCATCAGCGGGTTGATGTGACCCGGCCGGACCACGTCGCTCGGTTGTGTGTCCGGGGCACAGGCCACCTCGATGGTCTTGCAGCGATCCGCGGTGGACACCCCGGTGGTCACGCCGAAACGGGGATGGGCGTCAATCGAAACCGTAAAGGCCGTCCCAAAGCGCGAGGTGTTGTGCGAGGTTTGCAGCGGCAGGCTTAGCTCCTCGCAGCGCTGCCGGGTCATCGGCAAGCACAACACGCCCCGCCCAAGCTGCAGCATGAAGTTGATGGCTTGAGGTGTGACCTCTTGGGCAGCCATGACCAGGTCGCCCTCGTTTTCGCGGTCTTCGTCGTCGATCAGCACGATCATTCGGCCGGCGCGAAGGTCCTCGAAGGCTTGCTCGATCGGGCTAATCGGTGGTGTATCGGTCATGGGTGAAGGCGTCTCCTGGCGCGTCAACGTCAGCCTCTACGGGGCGTGGTGCTGGCGGGCAAACTGGTTGCCCTGACGCAAATAGTCTACCGCAGCCGCCACCGCCAAACCACCCGCCGCCCAATAAATGCCCGCCAGCACCGGACGCACCAGCACCGGAAGGTCGGGGCTGACCAGGACCGCTACGATCATCAGCGACTGAATCAAGGTGCAGGCTTTGCCCAGCAATCGCGGCTGGACGTAGAACTGTTGCGTCGTGGCGTAGACCAGGCCAAAACCCACGATGACGAGCAGATCCTTGCCGATGAGCAGCACCGGAACCCAATTGGGCAGCCGGGCACCGGGCACCGCCGTGGCCGGCACCGCCAGCAAGATGATCGTGCAGGTCATGACCAGCTTGTCGGCCAGCGGATCCAGAAACCGGCCCAACGGGGTCACTTTGCCAAGCCGGCGGGCCAGGTAGCCGTCCAGGGCGTCGCCCAACGCGATCACGCAAAACAGCCCCAGTGCCACGCGCCGCCCGACGCCGGGCCATTGCTCCATGTTCAGCAGGCAAAGCACCAGCGGCACGATCAGCAGGATACGGGCGATAGTGATACGGTTTGGCCAGGTCAGCCAGGTCATGGAGTT
>JBHHVM010000697.1:0-1634 GCA_046754265.1 Phycisphaerae bacterium | reverse complement strand
TAACCGTCACTATACCAGAACCGCCGACCGTCTCACTTGCTCTGAAACACTACAGCCCCGACGGATTGCGTTTTATCCTGCGTCATATTGTCGCAGCACCCGCGCTAGCGACGCCATGAACGCGGTTTTTGGGGTACGGTTCGTGATTCGAATCCAGTCGCCCCGATTAAACGACCGGGCTTGATGGCAAGCTTGGTATGGCTTCGCCGGGCGCTGAATCGCTCGCTACATCCACGTCAGTGCCGAAGTCTCCGGCAAATTAGTATTCACCTGTTGTGGGGCTAACCGCCGGCGTTTTGGCGTAACCAGCGCCGAACGTCGTCCGGGTTGAAGCCCCAGGGGCCCCGTCGGCCTGCGTAGGCAATCTTGCCGTCGGTATCGACGATGAACATGCGCTCAGGCCAGGCGGCGAAGGCAATGTCAGCTTGATTGTCCATGCCGTCCACCACGCAGGGCATGGTCATAGCCAGCGATTGGGTACACCGGCGAGCGACGTCGCGCCGGCCGGTGAAGGTGGTGGGTTGCTCGAAGACCACCTGGTCTTTGCGGTTGGATTCAAGCTGCCACTCGTCGTCAGCGTGGGCTTCGCGGATATAGACGAACAGGAATGCAGCCCGGTCATTGTAGTCGTTGTAGAGCTTTTCCAGGGCGTCAGTCTGACGCCTAAAGGGTGGTCACGTCCAACTCGCGAAGATGAGCACCTGGGGTTGGCCGGGGCGATACGTCGAGCGGGTGATCTTGGCTGAGCCGTCCTTGGTGGGCAGGGTGAAATCCGGGGCGTCCTGGCCGACGACCGGGGCCGGGCGGAGCATCAGGGCCCGGGTGGCTTCCCAATTGTCGGGCCGATCTTCGGGCAATCGGTGATCGACGCGGTCCACCATGACCCAGGCCATGTCAATGTTCGGGCCACAGCCGGCCACCAGGGTCAACAGGCCCAACCCCGTAGCGATTCTCGCCTGCATGTTTTGTTTCTCCGTTTGGGCCCGCCCTGGTCATCGGATTACGTCTTGGCAGTGTCAAAGTCTACCCGCGGCACGTCAAGAACGCACGCCACGGCTGTCGGTGGGCCTACATGCCTGGGCGACTGTCTTGCAGGCAAAGGTCCACCAGCCGATCGATCGAGGCGGTGCCGGCGCACATGACTTTGTCGGCGGCGCCCCAGTAGATTTTGACCGTGCCGTCGTCTTCTGGGACCGCCCCGCACGTAAAGACCACGTTGTGGACATAGCCTGTCACTTCCCATGGGTCCTGGGGTTGGAGAATCCAGCGGTCACAAACGCCCAGCACCTTGGCGGGGTCGTGCAAATCGTGCAGGGCGACGCCCAGGCGATAGACGGCGCCGTCCATGGTGGGGAAGACGCCGTGGTAGATGTGCAGCCACCCTCGATCGGTGCGAATGGGCGTAGCCCCGGGGCCGATCTTCATCTCGTCCCAATGGTATTGGACCGGTTTCATCACCACCCGGGCCCGGCCCCAGTGGAGAAGGTCCGGCGAGAAGCTGATCCAGATGGCCCAGGGGGATATTTTGCTGTGGGGACGATCCAGACGGGCGTAGTGGCCATCGAACTTTTGCGGGAAGATGACCACGTTGCGCATGTCGGCCTGGCTGATTAGGGCGACGCGTTCGAGGCTTT
>JBHHVM010000696.1:0-1636 GCA_046754265.1 Phycisphaerae bacterium | reverse complement strand
GTGAGCGAGAGGTCAGCATTGCCGACATTCTGGACGGCAAAAACCTTGACGGCAGACGTGTTGACGACCACATCGCCGTAGTCATGGCTGGCGGGCGTGACCGCGATGTCCGGCGCGGGTGGGCCGACCCCGGTGCCGCTCAGGGCAACGTCGAAGGTTCCTTCATCCGGGTCGTTGCTGACGAGCCGCAAACTGGCGCTCCTGGCGCCGAGCGCAGCGGGAGTAAAGCTCACTTCGATATTCCGGCTGGCCGCGGGCACGAGCACGAAGCTGCCGCCACCGCTCACGATGGAGAAGTCGGCGGCGTTGGGGCCCTGCAAGCTGGTGGTGCTGACGGACAAATTCTCGGTGCCATCGTTTCTGACCTCGAAGATCTTGCTGGCCGGGCTGCTGACCACGACGTCGCCAAAATCATGCGCCGGGGGCAGAACCGTAATATCGGGAGCATCGCCAACCGGCGCGGCCTTGAGTTCTACGGCCACCACGGCCCAGTCGACATTCTTGCTGAAGGTGCCATCGAAAGAGACCGTCGCAGGTGTCGTGACCTCGCGCTCGACAATCGCTAATCCGGCGGTGCCGCCGCCGCTGCCCTGGGCAAATTCTTTGCGTTCGAAATAGTCTGGCCCGGGCGTGTGCCTTCGGTTGCGCATGGCGATGGCGCCAAATATCAAAGAGCCATTGCCACTGGTGGTGAGGTTGAAGGAGTACGCACTGTTGTCCAGGCCGCCGCCGCAGGTGCCATCCTCTCCGTTGGTGTTGCCGGAGACCATTGACCCGGTCGGGTTGATGGGGTCGGCGCCCGAGTAGCGCACCACGGTGATAGCGGAGTTTTCAGGTGCGCCGGCCAGGGTTGCCGTCACCACGCCGGCAGCGCCAGGGCTTCCCATGGCCTGCCAGATGCTGACCGAAGTCGCTTTGCGACCGCCACACTGAAAATCAACTTGCTGCCAGGTAAGCCCGAGTCCGGTCACATCGAGCACGACTTCGTTGGGCTTGCTGGTGATGGCCGCAAGATAGAGATGCCCTGCGACGCCGCTGATGGGGGTGGCCGTTGAAACCGTGCTGCTCGAGCCCGAGCCGCCCATCACCTGCTCCTCAAAGACCACCTGCCCGCTCCCCGCCGGAATGGCGACCCCTGTTCCACTCAGGGCGATGTCCACTTGACTCTCATCCGGGTCGTCACTCGAGATTCGCAAACTCGCACTTTTCGCTCCCGCCGACGAGGGCGTGAAGGTCACCGTAACATTCTGGCTCCCTCCAGGAGTGACAACAAAGGCGCCGCCCCCGCTGGTGATGGCAAAGTCCAACCCATCCGGTCCCACGATAGAAGTTGCGCTCACGTTCAAATTCGCGCCGCCGGCATTGCTGACTTCGAAGACCTGTGCGACGCTGGTGGTTTCGATGACATTGCCGTAGTCATGACTGGCGGGAAGAACCGCGATGTCAGGCGTGGGCGCACCGACGCCATTGCCGGTCGAGTTCACCACCACCGTGGCTTCATCGGGATCGTTGCTGACGATTTCTAAACTGGCACTCTTCGCCCCCAGGCTGGTGGGGTTGAAACTGACCTGGACATTGCGCGTCGCTCCCGGTGCGATGATTCCGGCGCCGCCGCCGGTGTCGATACTGAATTGAG
>JBHHVM010000695.1:0-1644 GCA_046754265.1 Phycisphaerae bacterium | reverse complement strand
GTGGACATGCTACGACTCCTTAGTGACACCGGCTAAGCCCCGTTCTTGGGGTGTGCCGGGAACCACATTATCCAAGATGATACCAATGATGGCCGCCACAGCCATACCCGTTTTTCCGACCGACTCGATGATGATCCGCAGCGTGTCGGGCAACCCCGCCAACAACTCCGCCGCCCCCGGACTGTACGTGGTGCCATAGCCCTCAAAATAGGCCGGCACGCTCAAACCCATAAACAGGCTAAACCCCGCAATGAACAGGTTTCGGTCGCTGTTCAGGTCGCACTTGGCAAGCTGCTGAATCCCCACGGCTGAGATCAGCCCGAACAAGGCGCAGTACAGCCCACCCACCACGGGCCCGGGAATGGTCGCGGCCGCGGCCCCGAATTTCGCGAACACACCGAGCAGAATCAGGATTACGCCGCCGACCTGCACCACATACCGCGACCCCACCTTCGTCAAACCGATCAGCCCGACGTTCTCCGAATACGACGTGGAACTGAAGCCTCCCAAAAAACCCGTGACCAGACAGCCAATCCCCTCGCAACCGATCCCGCGCGAAACCTGCTTGGAAGTCGGATCGCCGCCCCCCGCCATCTGCGCGCACGCGTGATAATCGCCCACCGATTCGATCATCGAAGCCAGGAAACCCGCCAGGACGGCAATCATGAAACCCGCGTGCGCAAAACTCGGCGTACCCCAAGGCAGAAAAACCTCTCTGGGGTCAAGGCGAAGCCACGGCGAATCGGACACATACTCGAAACTGACGTGGGCCTTGTGCCCCGGGGCAAAGACACCGGCCGCCGACAGCGCCCAGCACAGCACGCAGACGATGACGATGGCGCTGAGAATCGGAAAAATGCGAAAAAATTGCCACTTGCGGGACAGGATCAGCGAAAAAACGATCACCAGCACGATGGTCAGCCCCGACACGGGCCAGTATTCACCCGCCTTGGGCGCCCCGTGCTGAAACAGGGCCAGCCCGATCAGCATGATCACAGGCCCGATGACCACCGGTGATAATATCCGCCGCACGAGACCGACCAGACCGCTAAAGCCGATCACCATCTCGAAGACCGATCCCACGATGATGGCACCGGCAATGATCTGCATCATCTGGGCCGGCTCCAGACCCTCCGATTTGCCGTGCGCGATGATGGCAAAAAACGCCGCCAGGAACGAAAACGACACCCCCTGCACGATGGGCAATCGAGACCCAAACGTCGTCTGCACCAGAGTGGCCACGCCCGAGCACAGCATCACCGAACTGATCAACAAGGCGATCTGGACCCGGTCCATCCCCATGCTCGGCCCCAGCAGCAACGGCACCGCCACCGTCGCCCCGAACATGGTCAACACGTGCTGGGCTGCCAGAACCACCGTCCGACCCAACGGCGGGCGAGACTCAAGCCCGTAGATGATCCGTGAGTTGCCTGTCATAGAGCACCTAACAAAACCGAACCGCGACCGTCAGGGAGCGTTTTTTGGAGGATCGAATCCAACGCAAGGTTGGACTCTTGTCGATCAATGATCCCCAGCCCACTGACGTGGGGCTCAAACCATGTCGTGCCCTAACCGACATCTAGGGCCTGGCTTCCAGCACGATATTAAACGCCGTCTCCGCGACACACCGCACCGACGAAAACC
>JBHHVM010000694.1:0-1647 GCA_046754265.1 Phycisphaerae bacterium | reverse complement strand
AGCGCCCTTGAATGCGCCCGAGCAGGAAGCATGAAAGGAAGCTTGAAGGGAGCGGTTGCGCCCTGTCACGACCGGCACTCCAACGTCCGCTCCCCTCATACTCCCTGGTCGGTCGCTTTCAAGGTCGCGGCCCGGTTAACCCGTCATTCTAGGCGTGACAAGGCACTAGGCCCATCCACCGTATAGAGAAACCACCGGCGTTTTTTCGATCCGCTCGAAGCCGCCTGACGCACAAAATAAACCGTCCAGGCCGCTCCGTCCTCCATGGTCAACTCGAAATAATGACGCCGCAAATACACCTCGCCGCCAGCCTTGCCCCCCTCAGGCGCCGATGCCTTCCACTGGCTGCGCCGCCGCAAGACACGATACGACCGGCCACGCCACGTAAAACCCGCCGGCAGGCCGGGCTCTCCCCGACCCAAGGCAACAGCCTCAGCCGTGCCCGCAAACGGTTCGATGGCTTCACTCACGAAATCCGCCATGACCCCCGTGCTATAGCCGCCCGCGTTCCTTCCGGCAACCGCCGTCCCAACCCCCGCCGCCTTTCAAGAAGACTTATCCTTCCCAAAGGGGGTGCCATGGCCACGCTTGCGTGGCCATGCTCATCATCGACCCCGCCCGGCGGAAATCATTTCCCTCGCTGGTGCGAGAATCCTTTCTCGCATCCCGCCCGGCGGGAATCCTTTCCCGCAGTGTTACGGAATCGTCCCAGCGTATCACACCCCCTTCTACGGAACCCCGGTTTTGGGATACGCTCTACCGGAGCGACCCGACGTTCGGGTGAGACACTTTCGAACCTGCCTCCCCTAAACGGATAGGCCATCATGCTGCGGGCAGTGCTGTTTGATTTGGGCGACACGCTTTTTTGGCGAAGCGCCGGGGATCCGAAAACGGCCCTGGCCGACGGAATCGGCCGGGCTCACGATGACCTCCGCGAACGACACCATCAACTGCCGCCCAAGGATCGCTACGTGCGGCAGGTCCTGCGGCGAATGACCCTGGCCCATATCTGGTCCCGGTGGACCCTGCGTGAGATTCAGGTGGTGGGTCTCATCCAGCGATTCCACCGCCGCCTGGGCATCAGCCTGACCGACGTCGCCGCCAGGCAATACGCCCGCCGATGCCACCAGGAGCTCCGCAGAATGTACAAACCGGCCCCGGGCGCCCAACAGACCTTGCGGCAACTAGCCGATTCGGGCTACCGTCTGGCCCTGGTGTCCAACACCTTTATGTTGCCCGAAGTGTTGGACGAGAACCTGGCCGAGGCGGGCCTACTGGATTTTTTCGATACCCGGGTCTATTCCTGCGACGTGGGCCTGATGAAGCCGCACCCGCGCATCTTTGAGACCGCCCTGCGCCGCATTGGCACGCCCGCCGAAGAAGCCCTCTTCGTCGGCGACCGGATGGACGCCGACATCCGAGGTGCCGGGCGTGTGGGCATGACCACCGTACTGCTGGCCCCCGACGGGCACGTGCCCAAAGGCCGTCATCGACCCGATTATATGATCCGCAGCCTCACCGAAATCCCGGACCTGCTTCCAGGACGTCAGCCCGAAGCGCAAACGGCGCACTAACAGTGCGCATGGCCATTGTTGCCTTTTGCCGTTGTTGCCTTTTGCCGTTGTTGCCTCTTGCCGTTGTTGCCTT
>JBHHVM010000693.1:0-1654 GCA_046754265.1 Phycisphaerae bacterium | reverse complement strand
TTCATGTGGCAGTTGGGCCTGATCGATCGCCCATCAGAGACATAGACCGGCATTGACCAAGTATCTGCAATGGGAGATCGCGCAACCTATGGAATCGGCGAAAGCGACATGATTATCACTATTGACGGGCCGGCTGGCTCCGGGAAATCCACCGCCGCCAGGAAGCTGGCTGGGCGCTTGGAGCTGCCTTACTTGGACACCGGGGCCATGTACCGTGCGGTTGCCTACCGGGCCATGCTGGTCGGGGCCAATCTGGAGGACGGCCAAGCCCTGCTCAAGATTGCCGCCGAAGCGGACTTGGTTTTGGATTGCGGGCCGACCTACACGCGGGTCAAGCTGGACGGTCACGACGTCAGCGAAGCCATACGTGCCTTCGAGGTCAACGAAGTGACACCCTCTGTCGCCCACCATCAAGGCGTCCGCGACCTGCTGGTAGAAAAGCAAAGGTCCATCGGGAAGACGTTGGGCTCGCTGGTGACCGAGGGCCGGGATCAGGGCAGCGTGGTCTTTCCCGGCGCCGACGTGAAGTTCGTCCTGGACGCCACGCTGGATAAACGGGCGGAGCGCCGCTTCCAGGAGCTGGCCGCCGACGGTCAGGAAGTGCCCCTCGAGCAGATTCGCGACAACCTGGCCACCCGCGATCGCGGTGATGCCCCGCAATGGGCCCCGCTGCTCGAACCCGGCGAAGCCATCCGCATCGACACCACACGGCTGAACATTGCTCAGGTCGTTGAACGGCTGGTGCAGCACATTCGCCAGATTACCGGTCGAGAGTTCTGAAACGGTCCGGAGGCGCCCGACGCCTATCGGCGCAGCCAAAGGTTCTCTCGCTTGGCTTGCGGGCAAAGTGTGTAGTTGGCGTGGAGCCAGTCGCCCAGGTCGTCGTAGTCCAGGCGGTCTCCGGGCTTGGGGGCGATGAATCGGTCCACCTGGTCCAACGAGACCACAAGGGCGGCCGGCGGCGACGCTTTCAGCAAAGTGATGATTTCATCGAGCAGCGCCTGGCCGGCCGGGCCAAGCTGAGACACTTTTTCGGTGCCGATGTAGCGAATCGCCGGCGCCCGATCGGCGCGATAGTATATTTCCGGCTCATAGCCCCAGGCAAACAGGGTATCGGCAGGGCTGGTGTTCTCCACAATCACCTCGGCCAGGATGGCGCGGGGGTTGGCTTGCGGGCTTTCCAGTCGGCGATAGTGGTGCATGTTGAGGGCATGAAGCTGATCCTCCAACGGGACGATCAGCATGTATCCGCACCAGAGCAATCCCACGAACAAATAGTAAGGAGGCCCCGAACTTCCCATCCGCCTGGCCCCGGCCAGGAACAGGTGGAGCCCATGGGCGCTTAGCATGCACAGCGGCACCAGGGCGATGGCTAGGTAGTGCAGTCGCTTGTGCGGGCCAATCAGCGCCAAATAGGCCCCCAGCAACATCCAGATCCATAGTAACCCCAGCCAATACGCAGGGCGACGACCGGGGCAGGCATCCTCAGGCGCCGGTGAAGCGCCTTGAGCGCCGCCGACAACGCGCGCCGCTGCTGAGTGCAGGGCGGTCGCGAGTGCCAGAATTATGGGCAGGGTCAGAACCTGCAACTGCTCTTTTAGGCCGAACCATTCCGGCAGCCAATGGGAACCCGCCCCGGGCTGAAAATAGAGAC
>JBHHVM010000692.1:0-1654 GCA_046754265.1 Phycisphaerae bacterium | reverse complement strand
TTATCTTATCGGAGCCGATCCGGTGCGGTCTGAAGCCTAAGTTCCGGGTATCGCCCCTGTCCGTGGGAGACGTCTTGGCCGCATCCGTGCTGGTTGGAAGGTCGTGCCGAACCCTATCGGCGGGACAATTCTACAATTTGATACCCGTCCAAGCCAGTGCCGTTGCGAGATTTTATGGTCAAAGGTCGCCCGTATGGTCACGCCTCTGTAACGCCAGAGTGTTATTTTTCCGTTTGAGGTGCCGGGCCTGCTGGAATGCTGACCCGTAGGGTGGTCCCCACGCCCACCTCGGAGTTGGCCGTGATCTTCCCGCCCAGGTCTTGGATGATGCCGTGGGCCACGGCCAGACCCAGTCCGATGGCCTGATCGGCGTCGGAGCCAGCGGTCGTCTTGGTGCTGTAGAAGGGCTCGAAAATGCGGTTCAGCCGATGCTCGGCGACGCCGCAGCCGCTGTCTTTGAACTGCAATAGGCAGTTGGGAGGCTCGTGCCGGAGTTCGACTTGCAGGAGGCCCCCGTCGGGCATGGCTTCGATGGCATTGTGGACGATGTTGTAGATGGCGGTGGTCATCTGCTTTCGGGGGACGGGGGTGATGGGCATGTGGCTGTGCCGCAGATCCAGTTTGACGTTGGCGTCGTCGAGTTCGGACTCGACGACCTCGAGGGCGTTGATGAGCACCTCGGTCAGGTCGGCCAAATCATCGGGGCGTTGGTCTCCTTCGGCGAAGGCCAGGAGGTTTTCGACGAGCCGGGTGGCCCGGGTGAGGGAGGCCCCGATTTGGACCAGGGTTCGATGTTCGGCATGGGGGTCGTCGGCAGCCAGGGCGAAATCGACGCTGGTGACCATGCCTCCGAGGATGTTGTTGAAATGGTGGGCGATGGCCCCGGCCAACTGACCCAGGGCGACCATCTTGTGGCTGTGGGCCAGTTGGCTGCCCAGTTCGGTGCGCCGGGTAATGTCGCGGACCCAGATGGACACGCCGCCGGTGCGGTTTTCATCGTTGACCACCGGGGCGACCCAGACCGAAAAGAATCGGCGGTCTCCGGCTTGATCTCGCTGGTCGAACTCAAATTCGTTGACTTCGTGTTCTTTGACGGCCCGGTGCAGGAGGTCTTCGGCGTGAGCCCGCTGGTCGGCAGGCAGGACCGAGAGGACGGAAGTGCCAATCATTTGGGGAGAAGCAGCCCCGAAGATGCGTCCGGCTGCAGGATTCCAGGCGACGATGTTCAGGTCGATGTCGGTGGCGATCAGGGCGGCGCTGCTGTTTTCGCAGATAAGGCGGAAGAAGTCGTCTGGGCATGATGAGTTCATGTCGAGCGGCTGGGTCATGGTGCTAGCGGGTGGCGACTTTGGTTCCAAAGGGCTGGGGCGTGATGCAGAGAATGGTTTCGTACTTGCTCCCGTCCACGTGGCGGGTGAAGAACCGATGGCCCGCGCTGAGGGACGTGGCGGCCTGGGTCTCGGGGCCTATGACCAGGAAATGGCCGCTGGGCACATCGAGAAGCTGGCTGAGCTGGTGGAACACCTGGCCCCGGTATTGTGCGACCTGTTGAAAGTCGCCGCCCTTCTGCTGCCAGCGCTTGTTGCGGCTGAGGCGGTGGATTTCGGGAGTGACCCGCAGCGAGATGGTGCCGGGGGGGCGGTCGGGGTCCATG
>JBHHVM010000691.1:0-1655 GCA_046754265.1 Phycisphaerae bacterium | reverse complement strand
CGCCTGTCGGACGACCATCCGTATCGCGGCACGATCCTGGATCGCGTGGTCATCGGCCAGCGATTGGGGCTTATCTATTCAAACCCGGACTACAGGCCGTTCTTTGCGGAACCGGTGGAGCGCTACCTGGCTAAGTTGATCGCTGAATCCAACGACCGGGCTTTGCAGGAACGTTGGCTGTGCGATGGGAAGGTCAGACCCGGTTTGATACGCGGGTCGGTTTTACGGGCTGCCCCGGCGTTGGGTGCGGCGGTCGCGGCTGCCCGGGCCTACGCTTTTCCGCCGAGCGCATGACGGTCACAGCACAGCCCCCGCCACGGCAAACAGCACGGCGCTGACGCCCCCAGCCATCAGGGCATAGGGCAACTGGGTTCTGACGTGATCGATGTGATCGCTGGCTGAAGCCATGGAAGAGATGATGGTGGTGTCGGAAATCGGCGAGCAGTGGTCCCCGAAAACGCCGCCGCTCAATACGGCCGCCACGGCCAACTCCTGGCGGACGCCCACCGCGTCGGCCAGCGGAATGGCGACCGCCAACATAATCGCGAAAGTCCCGAAACTGGTTCCAGTGGAAAACGCGATGCCGCAAGCCGTCAGAAACACGACCGGCGCCACCGCCCAGGAGGCCAACTTATCGCCCACCAGGGCTGCCACGTAATCGCCGGTGTGCAGTTCGTGCCGGCACAGACTACCGATGGCAAAGGCCAGCATCATCAGCACCGCCAGGGGCACCAGGGCTGAGGCCCCCTTCATGGACACGTCCACGAATTCTTTGATGCCCATGATTCTCTGGGCCCGGTACAACAGGCCCGCGAAAGCGACACCGGCTGTCACTGACCAGAAAACAGCCGTGCTGCCCGAACCGGATTCAAGAACACTCCAGAAACCCGGTGCCTGGTCCGCTGGGGCGTTCCGCACGCCGGTATAAGCCAACCCCAGCGGCACCATGGCCACCACGAACAGCAGCGGCAGGATCATGTTGATCGCCCGGGGCTGAACGTCGGGGTCGGGTTTCAGGGCCAGGACGTCGTCGGAGATCATGGGCACCGCCCCGTCGCGCAGCAGCTTGCCCTCGTCCCGGGCACGGCGCTCAGCCACCCGCATGGGGCCCAGGTCTTTTCCGGTGACCACCACGATCAGCAGCAACAACAGGCTGGTCATGGCGTAGAAGTTGAGCGGAATGGCACACACCAGGGCCGCGACCGGGTCCTCGACCCGGGATGATCCGCCCAATTGGGCCAGGATGAACGCCCCCCACCCGTTGAGTGGAATCAAGATGCAGATAGGGGCGGAAGCCGTGTCGCAGACGTAGGCCAGTTTCTCGCGGGAGATGCGCAGTTTGTCGAACAATGGCCTGCCCACGGCGCCGGTGACAAAGGCCGAGATGCTGGTCTCGATAAAGATGCTAGAGCCCACCAACAGGGTCAGCAGGCCTGCGGATCGTCGCCCGCGGACCACCCGGCTGTTTCGGGCCAGGGTGACAAAGCCTTCCACTCCACCGCTGCGCTGCAACAGGGCCACCAGCGATCCAACCCCGGCGCTGAACAAAATGACGCAGGTGTTGCCGGTGTCTTTGAAGACCGCGACGCACGCATCGAGCGTCCCAAGGGCCCCCAAGAGCAGACTCCCGTCATGGATGACCGTGTAGCCCGCCC
>JBHHVM010000690.1:0-1659 GCA_046754265.1 Phycisphaerae bacterium | reverse complement strand
ACGACTGGGGCACGTACGAAGAGGATGATCCAGGAACCTGGGATGCCCTCATTTCGGATCAGTTGCAAATTTGGTGGAGGGGAGGTAAACCCTGTGGGTAGGAAAGGAGGGCGCATGACAGGATGGACACCACCGATGAACGCCAGATGTTGGCCTTCTTTTTGCCCGAGGGTACCTTGGAATATTTCGAACTGGTTCGAGGCACGAAGACAGCCCACGCGATCCACTTGGTTCTGGAAGAAAAGAATCACCCCCCGCTAGCAGCAGAGCAGCAAGGTAAACGAGTGTGGTCCAAAGGGTTCCAGGACATCACCATCACCGATTTTCCGGTCAGGGGCCGAACTGTTTCCCTCACGTTCCGCCGTCGGCGCTGGCAGGTGGAGGGCGAGCCCTCGCTTCTGAAGCGCGACATTGCGCTTACCGCCCCCGGGACTGAACTGGCGACGGAATTTGCGGCTTTTTTAAAAGCACGCGGCTGACCACAAACCGCTGGCGTTGGCCACGATTGCCGAGGCCCATTGCCTGGATGCCAAAGGGTTTGTGCGGCAATACCGCGAGCATCTCAGCGACTTCCCCACGTGGGAGGCGCGCACGCATGCCGCCGAATGGCTCGTGTTTCCGGAGAACGTGGGGGCGCATCTGAGCCTCGATGAAGTGGCAATCAGCCAAGGCGAGCTCTACACCGTCCTCACGAACAAAGCACGTCATGGCAGGCACGGCGCTCTGGTCGCCATCGTCAAGGGCACCAAGACCGAAGTGGTCAGCGAGGCCTTGCGCCGAATCCCTGGAGCCATCCGAGAGACGGTGCAGACCGTCACCCGCGATCTCGACGCGAGCATGGCGCAGATTGCAACGGCTTGTTTCCCGAATGCGCAGCAGATCGAGGACCGCTTTCACGTGCAACAGCTTGTCTCGGAGGCGCTGCAGGAAATCCGTGTGGCCCTGCGCAAAGAGGCCATCACAGCAGACAACGCCCAGGTCAAAGCGGCTCGGGAACGTGGGGGCCACTACCAGGCCCCCCGCTACGAGAATGGGGATACCGCCAAAGCGTTACTGGCCAGAAGTCGCTACCTGCTGTTTAAGGCGAGGAGCACGTGGACGGCCTCGCAACAGGAACGGGGCGCCATTCTCTTCCGCGAGTATCCCGTGCTGCAGCAAGCCTACAACCGCTCCATGACGTTCCGAGGAATCTACGAAGACTGTGAGACGAAAGGCCAAGCCCATGAGAAGTTGCAGGCGTGGTACCGCAAACTCGAAACCTCCATTGAGGTCTTGCCGGCCTTCGAGACGCCGATGCAAACCGTGCAACTCCATGAGGCGACCATCCTGAACTATTTCGACGGCCGGCCGACGAATGCCTCAGCAGAATCAAAGATTAAGAATTTCCGTGCCCTACAGCGAGGTATCCGAGAGGTTCCCTTTTTCCTCTACCGCCTCGCGAAGATCTACGGCTGAGGACATGAAGATCGGTGACCTGTCTCCACCAAATTTGCGATTGATCCAAAATACCAGAGGGAGACGCAAGTGGCTTTTGGGCAGAAGCTAAAGGCGGTGGCTAAAAAATTCAAACGTGAAATTAAAGTCTATCAACTCCTCGTTAAGGATAGACGGGTCCCCAGATTGGCAAAATGGTTTCTCGCCATGGCTATTGGATATACC
>JBHHVM010000689.1:0-1664 GCA_046754265.1 Phycisphaerae bacterium | reverse complement strand
TAGTCACGGCGGGCGGTTGGATAAATGGGTGTCAAAGGCGGGCCTAGTCACGGCGAGCGGCTTGATGACCGGGCGTCAATCGCGGGTCCGGCGTCGCCTGGCGCCGAGCAGGGCCGCTCCGGCCAGCAGCAGGGACACACAGCCCGGTTCGGGAACGACCAGGTTCTGTGTGGCGTTGATGAACGAGCCGGGTATCGGGCCCAGGCCCAGGAGGTTCAAGGCCAGGTTGGCGGCATCGCCGTTGCGAATGGGCTGATCGGGCGACAGGTAGTCGGGTCGGTCTGTGCCCGGGTTGGTGCGGCTACGGCGGTTCAACTCGTAAAGATCAGCACCGGCTTCCACTTCCGGCCCCCACACGAAAAAGGGAATGGTGTAATGGGCGGGCAGGGTGGGGTCGCGGTGGTGGATGCCGCTACCGCCGTGGTCGCTGGTCAGGATGATGGCGGTGTGGCCCGCAAGAACCGGATCGCGCTGGATCAGCTTGAACAGGCTGCCCAGGTAGCGATCCACGGCTGCGACCGAGTCGTTCCAATCGTCGGTGCCCCAGCCGATGAGGTGGCCGACCGTGTCGGGGTCTCGATAGTGCAGCAAGGTGTAGCCGAAATGCTCGACGGCCAAGTCGGCCAGGTAGGCGGCGTTCAGGTCGGAGGCGGTGGCAGGTGATCCGCCGGCCAGGGTCACGAACGAATCGATCTTGTTGCTGTCGGCTATGGGTCCTGTCAGGTTGGGGGCGCCGTTGTAGGTCTGGTCGATCAGGCAGAACTTGGACTTGCTGACGTACAATGCCGTGGACAGGCCGTGGTCGTGAACGACGTCAAACACGCTGGCGACGTATCCCAGATAGGCGTTGCCCGCGTTGTGCAACGTTTCGTCGAAGTCCGGCATGTCGTTGCCGATGTATCCGTGCTCGATGGTGTTGGGTTGCCGGCCCACCAGGATGACGGGGCGGCCCGTGACCATCGTGGTGTGATTGGGCAAGGTAGTGGTGTTGCCGTGATCGGCCCGGGCGTTAAAGGTGGTGGCCCCTTCGTCGACGAAGCGCTGGAAGTTGGCGAAGTCACCGGCAGAGTCGTTGGCCAACAGGTCGTGCAAGAGACCGGCTGGTAGACCATCGACGCTGATATGAATGACGTGGGTGACCGAGCCCGCCCGGACGGGCGGAGGCAAGAGCAGTATCAACGCCAGGACTAGATACCGAATCCGCATTATAGAGCCTATCCCACAACCTCGAATGACGCCGTCCGCGCGAAATAAAGTTCGCGGCTCGCTTGGATTCGATCCTACCGTAAAGCGGACACTCAAGACAAGGCCCGGTCGTTCTGCAGCAGGGTGTTAACGGATGGGAAGTCACAGGGCTGGGTGGGTGAATCGTTGGAGAACGGCGCCTGGGGTGCTACATTACCGGAACAGTCTTCCCGGAGGCGGTTTTCCTCGTGGCTGATACCCAAACGTCCAAGCGCCCAGGGATGGGCCGATCGTCGCAACCGGTTGCCGCCCATGGCCTGACGCCGGCCATGCGGCAGTACGTCCAGCAAAAGCGCCAGGTGGGTGATGCGGTGCTGCTCTTTCGCATGGGCGACTTTTACGAAACGTTCTATGAAGATGCCGAACTGTGTTCGCGGGTGCTGGGCATCGCCCTGACCGCCCGTTCCAAGGACAAGAGC
>JBHHVM010000688.1:0-1671 GCA_046754265.1 Phycisphaerae bacterium | reverse complement strand
CCCATCGGGCATCGAGGTGAGCCCACCAAGTCTTTGTCTTGAAATCCTAATAGTTGCAGTTTTCTGTGGGTCTGAGTCTCTGTGGTCACAACCGTGGAAATTGGGGTTGCCGTTCTTTGTGCCCTTGGTGACTTTGTGGTGAAGTCGTTGCAGTTACGATTCTCCGCGGCCGTTCCAGAATCCTACCGTCCGATCCCAAACAGATGATGCTGCCCGCGAATATACAGCAGCCCGTTGGCGATGGCCGGGCTGGCCATGGTGATTTCCTTCATGGCATTGACGGCCAACAGTTCGTACTCGGGCCCCGCCTTGACCACGTGAATGTCGCCCTGCTCGCTGGGAAAATAGATCTTCCCGTCAGCGGCTACCGGCGATGCCGTAAACCCTTGCCCGCTGGTGGTGAGCCGTTTGCGATATTGCTTTTTGCCCGTGGCTGCGTCCAGGCAACTCAACACGCCATTGTCCCGACAGGCATAGATCAACCCCCGATAGACCAGCGGCGTCTGCATGTAGCAACCCGCCCGCCGTATCCAGGCGATATGCTCGGTCGACTCGACTCCCTCAGCCGGCGTAATGTCCCCAGCGGCTGACGCCCGAATCGCATAAATCGGCGATCGGCCCCCGTGGGCGTTCGTCAAATAGATCAACTCCTCGCTATGGACCGGGGTCGGCACCGGCACGTCGCCGCCACCGTCCAGGCGCCAAATCTCCCGGCCCGTGGCTGCGTCGTAGCCTCCCATGTGATGATATCCGTTGACCACCACCTGCCCCTGCCCCCCGATCTCAAACACGCTCGGCGTGCTGAAAGTGGGCACGTCGTTGCGCTGCGTCCGCCAGAGCTGTTTGCCCGTTTTCAGACCGTAGGCCGCCAGGAATTTCTGACTCCGCGTGTCACATTGTACGATCACTCGATCCCGCCAGATCACCGGCGAACTGGCATAGCCCCATTGTAAATCCACCGCGTTGTAAGGCCCGGCGTCCAGATAGCCCAAGTCCTTTTTCCAGATCAGTTCCCCCTCGAAGTCATAACAATACAGCCCCTCCGACCCGAAGCTCACCACCACGTATTTCCCATCGGTGGCCGGTGTGCAGTTGGCGTGGGTGGCCTTGACGTGCCGCTTGACCTGCGGTTTGCCCTTGTATGCCGTTTTGTGCCATATTACGTCACCTGTTTTGGCTTCTAAACAATAAAGCCGGAACTCGTGAGACCAATCCTCCGGATGGTCCGGGCTGGCCCCATACAGCCCCACCTTCAAGTAGGGATCCCCCTGGCTGCTGACGGCTGTGGCGACAAACAGCTTTGACCCCCAAACCACCGGCGAAGAATGCCCCAACCCCGGAATGGCCGTCTTGAACGCGATGTTCTGGCCGCTGTCCACGTTCCATTGCGTCGGCAGGGATTGCCCGTCAGCCCCGCCAGCGGCTTGGGCCCCCCGAAAAGAAGGCCAGTTCGATGGCTGAGCATTGATAGGCCCGCCACACCAAGCTATCAGCATGAGAAGTCCGCCGACCCACCGGATAGAAGACTGAAACATCGTGGTGCCTCCACGCAACCTGATGAACGCTCCTGTCACCTGACTCGGCATTAGCCTAGCAGATGAAGCTCGCATCATCGATCCGACAGCCCGACCCCCAGAAGCGCGTCAGCCTTAACATCCCCCAATCGCGCCG
>JBHHVM010000687.1:0-1675 GCA_046754265.1 Phycisphaerae bacterium | reverse complement strand
AAGATCGGCACACTCACCAGAATACCCGCAACTTTATGCGGAATGGACCACTAGGCGTCCTGGCACTGGGCCACCATCAGATGCACCTTGCCTTTGGCGAAGCTCATCAGGTCTTTGCCGGCCGCGGCTGCCTCCGGCGATTGCATGGCCTTCGTCAGGGCGTCCAGGTCCTCGAAATACATTTCAGCCATCAGGTAATAACGCGGTCGGCCCATGGGCGAACCGGTGACCCGGCTAATCTCGGTCCGCTGTAACCCCGGCGTCTTGGCGTTCAGCGGAAGGTGTGTCTCGAAATAGTGCTTCTCGAAGGCCTCGACGTCGTCGGGTTTGTCGTACAAAGCGATCAGTTTGACCATTATTCATACCTCTCTATAAGGTTGGCGATGACTCGTTTGGGCAGCACCCGTTGGACCTGCTCACCGCGACCGATCATCCGCTCACCGTCGTAGGCTTCGACCGCGCAGACCAGCCGATGCTCGCCCACCGCGGTGGCCCGGGCTTCGACGCGCACCGTCTTGCCCACCGGCGTGGGGCCCAGGTGTTCGATGCTCAAGTGCGTGCCCAGCCCTTCTTCGTGCTCCTCCAAAAATGGGGCCAACACCTTTCGAGCAGCCAATTCCATGTGGTGGGCCAGCGACCACGTCGAATAAACCCAATGCACCACCACACCGTCAAACGCGGGGCACATGTCCTCGGTGACGCGCGCTTCGACTTGCGCCGCGGTTCCCACCGTCAAGCCCGGTTTCATCCTGCCGCGATTCCCTTCTTGGTACACGATTCGCCTAGCCGCGATCGGGGGACATTGTAGCCGGGCTGCAATCAGCCGCCAACGCGACGAAGGCTCAAACGGTCAGCACAATCTTGCCGAAATGCGAACCGCTCTCCAGGTACCGCAGGGCCTCGGGCAGGTCGCCGAAGGCAAAAGTCCGATCGATGACCGGTTCAATGCAATGGTTTTCCAAAAACCGATTCATCCGCTCGAAGGCGGATCGGCTATCCACGTAAATCCCGGCGATGTGCAGCCGCTTCATGACCATCAAGATGGTGCTGACCTCCGCTTTGACGCCAGCCAGCACGCCCAGCAGCGATATCACCCCTCCGGGCCTGGTGGACAGCATGGATCGGTCCAACGTGCCCGCTCCGCCGGTCTCGACGGTCACATCCACGCCTTGCCCCTCCGTGAATTCGAGCACCTTGCGATGCCACTGCGGATCGGCCCGGTAGTTGATCGTACCGTCAGCCCCCAGGTCCCGGGCCCGTTCGAGTTTGTCGTCGCGGCTGCTGGTGATAATCACCCTGGCACCCATGGCTTTGGCAATTTGCAGCGCGAAGACCGACACGCCGCCGGTACCCAACGTCAGCACGGTTCCAGCCGGTTGCAGGTTGCCTTCGGTGACCATGGCGCTCCAGGCGGTCAACGCGGCAATGGGCAACGTAGCCGCCTGCGAAAAATCGTAACCCGCTGGGATGGGAACAACCCCCGTGGCCGGCAACACCACCCGCTGGGCCGCCAGACCCGCCCCCGGCGTGCCCAAAGAGGTTTTGGCATAGTCGCCCCTGAAAGGCCCATCCACCCAGCCGGTGATAAAATGCGAGACCACACGGTCGCCCACCGCGAATCCCTCGACGCTCTGGCCGACGGCGCCGATCACACCCGACCCGTCGCTCATCGGCG
>JBHHVM010000686.1:0-1676 GCA_046754265.1 Phycisphaerae bacterium | reverse complement strand
GACGGTTTCTCCGCCGCTGTTTCCGGCGGTTTGGGAAGCGCCTCGACTTCCGGCAGGTCGTCCAGCGACCCCAGGCCAAAAACCTGAAGAAACTTCTTGGTGGTGCCGTACAGCATGGGCCGACCGATGACCTCAGCCCGGCCAACGATCTTGACCAGCCCGTTCTCCCGCAGCCGGTTCAGGATGTCGCCCACGGCCACGCCCCGGACCGCTTCGATGTCCACCCGCATCACCGGCTGTTTGTAGGCCACGATGGCCAGCGTCTCCAACCCCGCCCGGGTCAGTTTGTTTTCCCGGCGGACGCTTTGCAGCTTGCTGATCCAACGATGGAAGGTCGGCTGGGAGAGCATTTGGAACCCCCCAGCCACTTCTTCGATCCGAAAAGCGGTACCAGCCTGCTCATACCGCTCGTTCAGGACCGAGATGTGCTTCTTGACCACGCGGGCATTACCGAATCCCAGTATCTGGGCGATTTTGGCAGCGGGCAACGGATCGTCGGTGGAAAACAGGACGGCTTCGATGATGGCCTCGGGCGTGATTTCCAGGTCGCCGCCAGCCGGCGGAACCTCACCCGAGTCGCCGGCCGAATCGACCTCGGGCCCATCGTTCTTCTCGACCGGGGCTACTCCGTCAGCCGCCAAGCCTTCAGCGATCGTGTCCGCGTCGTTCGGGGCCATGACCGCCGATGATAACCCCAGACCAGCACCGAAACAATGTACCGGCAGGCGCCTCGCCAGCCGAAAGCAGAACGGGAGTACCGGCGGGCGCCCCGCCCACCGAGGGACGGGCAGAATGTAGCGGCGGGCGCCTCGCCCGCCGAACCGAACACACCCGCAACCTTGCAAAGGAGGCGTGGGCGAGAGCGGCTGTCCTTCCCCTCCGGCCCGCCCACAACCTCCCTTTGCACCTCCAATCCTCCCCCACAGAAGGATCGAGCGTCCACCCACGGACGTGGACTGCAACCTCCAGCCCACACCTGGGCCGACCTTGAAAGATGTCCCGTGCCCCACCCCGGAAAGGAGCTGCTCTTGGATGACCCTGATACCGAATCGCTTCGGTAACCCAGCCTGCGCTCATTTCCCCCGGGCCCAGAAGCGGTCCTGTTCGACCAACTCACGGCAACATCGACGGGCCTGGGCCCATCGACCGGAAAGCACCAGAGCAGCCAATGCTCTCGTATCCCCATCTGATTCGATTGGACGGCCAAGCCGATCGGCTGGCCAGTGCCACACTCCCCCCTCCCACCCCAGGCGAACGCCGTGTCCATTGGTGCGAGGGGAACTGGATTTCAACATCTCGGCCAACATGTCAAAGACTTGCACCGCCCTGTCGCCCCGCCCCGCCAGCAACAACAACATGCCCAGGTGCCCAGCCCATTGCGGCGACCGGGTGCCCTGGTCCACACTTTGACGGATGGCCAGGATGGTTGTTTTCCAGCTTTGCCGATCGCCGCGCAGGCCCAGACTGCACACGTCGGCCAAGGCAGACTCGAACATCATGCCCGGTACGCCTATCAGATTGGAGGGGCACAACGCCCCGCGCGGTGGCCTGTCGCCTGGTTCAGCCGCCGCCACCTGGCAGGCTGAGCGCCCTGGGGGAGATGAAAAGTGGGGAGATTTCGTTCCTATCCGCCCGGTGATCGATTCGGTCAGTATTGAGGACGCGTCACCGGAATA
>JBHHVM010000685.1:0-1685 GCA_046754265.1 Phycisphaerae bacterium | reverse complement strand
CTCCATCAATGCCCTGAACGCCCCCTCGCGGTGGGGCGTTTTTTTTGCGCCCGCCCGATGGCGGCGCTATATAACAAGCGATAAAGTCGAAATGTTGCCGGTTGCCCTTCCTGCTCAGGCGGCGGCGAGGCAACGTGGAGTCGTAGCCGGAGAGCGCCCCATGACACCTCCGACGGCTGTGAGTTACTTTGTGTCATTCGGTTTGGTGGCTTTGGCAGTGGGTGCGCCTCCCAAGGTGTACTTCGCGAGCTCTGGAGACCGAGTGGAAATCACGATAGCCCAGCATGACACGCCGATGATTGAACGGGCGATGCTACAGGCGTTCGGGCGATCGTTGGGTGATCCGCTGCCGATCATAGAAGGACGTGTCACTGTGGAGGTGCCGTCGGTCCGCAGCCCGGTGGTGATGTCGCTTTGTTCCGAGCAGGATGAAAAGCATGTAATGGCGGAGCTGATCGCCTTCCCTAAGCGAGGCGCTGCCTGGCCCGCGGATGAGGTTCGCGTGTATCAGTTGGATGTGCCGAATTGGTTCAACCAGTGGCAAAGAGTCGTTGGGGTTGATGCGGTGACGGTCGACGCCGAGACCTTCGGGGCGGCTCGGGGCCCGGCGCCTTCCCGCGGCGAGCTTCTGATTGTGGATGGCGCAGCAGCAGGGGAGAGTCCGTCCGATCTGATCGATCTTGCCCAGGATCGTGGAATCAACGTGCTGGCCCTTGGCCCGAATTGGGGTGGCAAATCGCATTCGGTGGACGTGGAAGTGACACCTGATGACATGTATGGTCCGTTGTCAGCCATGAGGCGCCAGCACAAGCAGCGAGCCATTGCGTTCCGATTCATTCAGCCCCCCCATCCAGCGGTGATGAACCGCAGGATTTGGATTGACAGTGCTGATGGTCCCCTGGTTGAGCAGTTGGGCGGTCCAGATCAAGCCTATGCGGCTGTGGTCAGCTACCTTCCTTGGTTGCAGGCGCTGGGGAGAACCGACTTTGCAGATAAGGTGATGCTCACGATCCTGCGCACCGCGGCGGAGTTGAAACCGGGGCACAGCCTGTTGGGACGGGTAGTTATCCACCCGGCATCCATCAAGGTGACCGCCCGGCAAAGGCCGATCCTGGCGGCTGCCCTGCGTGCCACCGAGCAACTCGAAACGCGTGGTACGGTCCATGTCCTCGATCTTCGGGGCGGTATTGAGCCCGGCGCAGCCCTGCTCAAATCTCTGGAATTGTCTGAGTCGGGGCTGAGCGGCGATACATACTTGTTGATTCTGGGGGACTCGGCGGCATTAAATGGATGGCGGTGGTTGCGTCTGGATCGAGACAAGATGAAGATACGTTCTCAATCGAATATCAGTTGGTTGCCCGACGACGCCCTTCCCGCCTCTGCGGGGGCTCGCTATCGGCTGATGCATACGCTCACCGGAATGGGCGTGCCGCTATCCCCTGAAGTTGAGAGGACCGAGCCATGATTGCTAACCCATCAATCGCAGTATCAACAGCCGCTCTGTTGGGATTGGCCGTTCTGCTTCCCCTGGATGCGGCCGGGGCCGGTCAAGATGTGGCCGGTACTGCTTCCGAGTCTGAAATGCGGGAGATGACCGTTGCTCTGTTCGACTTGGAGGTCGGCAAGGGCGTGGACATCGAAGCCGAGGCGCTGACTGACCAGGTAAGTATGCAATTGGCTGCAAT
>JBHHVM010000684.1:0-1695 GCA_046754265.1 Phycisphaerae bacterium | reverse complement strand
GGGATCGCGCTCGTCTACACCCACAACCTGGGGATCTGGGTCCTCGCGGGGGCTCTTCTCCTCGCCTACCCGTACCGCCGGCGGGGCCGCGGGGGCCCTTGCGACGTCCCAGAATAGGGGGTTTGACAGGCCTCACGCCCAAAACTAGGCTCGCGCCGACGTGAACCGAATCCGACGCGACTAACCCCCAGCGAGAAGGCGTGTCTAATCCCTCGGATGTGGAACGGCTCTCCAGCGACGCAGAGCAGTCAGCCCGGCACGACGCCGAACTGGTATCATCCGTTCTGGCGGGCAACCCGGGTCGTTACGACGAGCTGGTGCGTCGCTACCAGCGGCGAGCGGTGGCAGTGGCCTATCGCCTTCTCGGCGACATCCACGATGCCGCCGACGTCGCCCAGGACGCCTTTTTGAGGGCGTACAAGAGCTTGGCCACCCTGCAGGACCGGCGCCGATTCGGGCCCTGGCTGATGCGGATTGTCAGCAACCTTTCGCTGAACTACCGCCGCTCGCGCCAGGCCGGCCCCGTCCGCCGGGCGGTCAGCCTTGATGACGCCCCGGAAGGATCCGACCCACTGCGTTCCGCAACCGGCCAAGCGCCCGCCGGGCGGACCTCGCCGGCGGACACTTCGGTTTCCAACGAGCTACAGGCAGCCATCGACCGGGGTCTGGATCGTCTGCCCGAAAAACAACGGCTGGCCCTGGTGCTGTTCAGTATGGAAGGGGTGCCCCAGAAAGAGGTGGCCCAGATCCTCGACTGCACCATCGAGCTGGTCAAATGGAACGTCTTTCAAGCCCGCAAGGCCCTGCGAAAGGAATTGGCCGATTACTTGATCTGATGGACGCGACTCGATCAGAGCCGGGAGCAGGCAGTGAAACGGGCTGAACCAGGAAACGGTGACGTATGAACCCCCAAGACCACGACGAGTATCTTCTGAGTCAATACCTCGACGATCAGCTCGAGCAGGCCGACCGGGCCGACTTGGAGGACCGTCTGAACCAAGACCCCGCCCTGGCCAACCTGCTCGATCAGCTTCGCCGGACGGATCGGTGGGTACGCGCCGCAGCCGAACCCGCCCCCCGGATCGACTGGGACCGCTTTGCCGATCAGGTTGCCCACCGCTGCCAGGCCCACGACACCGCCCGCCGGCGGCAACGCATCTTGCGCCTATACGTCCCCCTCGCCGCAGCAGCCGCCATCGCCATAGTCACCACGTTGACGCTGACCTTCCAATCCACCAATCGCGTCGCTCAAGGCCCGCCCTCCATCGACACCGGGTTGACCACACCCGACGATGCCACCGCGGCGCCGGGTCGAACGCTCATGGCTGGGGTCCACGTATCCCTGGTGCGGCCCACGGGTTTGGAGATCACCCGGGCTGCCCCGGATCAGCCGAACCGAAGCGCCCTGGCCCTGGCTGCGGCCGGCGCCTTCGTTCAAGCCGACCAGGCCCCGGAAACAACGCCCTACTTCTGAAACGCAACCGACTTCGCGCGGAGATACCCCGATGAACCTGCTGCCCGCCAAACTAATATGCCTGCTAATATTGCCCGCCGCCGGCGAACCCAACCTGTCCGACCTGGTCCAGGCTGCCTTGGATCAGCCTACCGACCTGGTCATCGAGAACCAACCGCTAGCCGATGCCTTCGACCAGATCGTGGCCGGCACCGGCGTCCAGATCAGCATCGCCCAGCAGA
>JBHHVM010000683.1:0-1695 GCA_046754265.1 Phycisphaerae bacterium | reverse complement strand
CGCTGGTTAAGCAACTGATATCGAAAGTCCTGCCAGCGCTCTTTTCGTTCGGGGCGGTCGCGCAGGTCAGCCACCAGTTCGTCGAGCAGGCGGCGGACGTGCTCGGATTGCTGCAAACCGACCAGCAGGGTGTCGAAGCGGCTGGTGGCCCGGGCCATGTAGATGTGGATGCACCAGACCGAGACCAGCACGTTGGTAATTACCGAAACCCCGAAAATAGCCAGCAAGAGTCGAAAACGGTTTTTGAGCGTCATGTGGCTGAGCACCCCAGTGCGGCGCGGCTGTGTGGGTCGGTACCGGGCATGATGGGAGGTGTCGGTCGCTAGCGGTTACCCACTTGGGGGTGGTACTCCCAATCCCAGGAGTGGTCGGCCAACGGTTTTTTTGTGGAGACCACGTGCCCGCCGACGAAGCCGACGGTCAGCCGGCCGTTGTGACGCCGCGAGGGGAACCAATAGCGATTGTCGTCGTAGACGCTGGCTTGGCCGGGTCGGCGCGGGGCGGGGGCGGAAAAGAAGGGATCCTGACGAGCGGCGACGGCCGCGGCGGCGTTCACGTCGAACATCACCGGCACGTGAGGGTGGTTCAGGATGCGTTGGCTGATGGTGACGAATTGTTCGAGGGGAAAGGGGACGTTGGGCAGGCGGACCGGTGCGTAGCGAAGCCTGCGGTTCATGGCGTAGCTGACTTTTTCTTTGGGGGCCACCGCCCCGGCAAGCAGGTCGGGCACGCCGTGGACGCGCTCGAGTCCTCGCGGGCCTGAGGGGCAGATGATGGGTTTTTGCCCGGGTCGATAGGCCTGGCGTTTGAACTTGAGGGTGTCGCCGACGTTCCAGAACTCGCTGGTTTCGTAGAGGCTTTCCTGGAAGTCCATGGCGTCGAACTGTTGACCGAATTGCATCTCGCTGTCGCCGCGGAAGGAGGCGGTCTTGGCGTCGGCAAAGAGGCGGAACTCGAAGGTCGCTGCCCGAAGGTGGTCCATGCAGACAAAAGCCCGGGCTTCGTTCCGGGCAGAAGCAAAAGCGGGCATCAGGATGGCCAGCAACAAGGCAATGATGCTCACCGAAACGAGCAGTTCGACCAGAGTAAACGCCAGGGGCTGTCGAGTCGTCAGTCGGACCCAGGCCGGCAGCGTCGGCGGACCGATACCTTGGCATGCCCGGGCGTCGGGCAAGCGGCGTAGGCCGATGATGTCGGTCGAGCGAGCCATGAGTCAGGGTCCGGTGAGCATTCCCGCCAAAAGGGCGAAGTCAGCCAAGGTCACGTCCAGGTCGCCGTTCAAGTCAAAAGCGTCCAGGCAGCCCGCCCAGGCGAGGACGCTAGGCCCTTGCAAGCCGATACGGTCGCAGCGCTGGAAGGCGGCAAAATCTTGCAAGTCGATGGTGCCGTTGTTGTCAAAGTCGCCGGGCATCTGCAACGAGAAGGCCGCATCGAAGCCGTCGACGTCGCCGTCGTAATCGACGTCGAAGATGCTAAAGCGCGGTCCGAAGTTAAGCAGCTTGACTTGGCCGTTGCTGACGCCGTCAGCGTCGAAGACCGGGTCGTTGTCGTGCATGGCAATAAAATCGTTGACCATCGCGGCATCGGTGTTGCCGGCCAATCCGTCGCCGTTGAAATCGCCGAGTCGCACGTTGGGCCAAACGTCGGAGTAAACGATGATGCCGCCGCCCAGAGGGTTGTCCACAACGGTGGCCA
>JBHHVM010000682.1:0-1696 GCA_046754265.1 Phycisphaerae bacterium | reverse complement strand
GCTTCCAGCACGATATTAAACGCCGTCTCCGCGACACACCGCACCGACGAAAACCCGCCTTCCCGGATCACTTCGCTCAGCCGCTTTTTGCCCGCTTGGGCGCCCAAGGCCAGCCCCACCTCCTGGCTCTTGGATACCGGCGTACACGCCAGCGTCGAGAACGCATAGCACAGACGACCCACCGGCGTGAAGTTGTCGGCCAGCCGATCGCCGGCGCAGGGTTCCACCACCATCATCCGTCCATCACCCGTCAGCCGCGATCGCACGTAGGCCGACGCACCGACCGGATCGCCCATATCATGCAAACAGTCGAAAAAGGCCACCAGGTCGTAATCCTCTCCGGGAAACGACTTGGCCTTTCCGAGCTCAAAGGTGACGTTGCCCACCCCTGCCTCTTGGGCCATCTCACGGGCATGTTCGATCGACGGCCCGTGCAGGTCGAACCCATAGAACTTGGACTCCGGAAACGATTTGCCCAACAGAATGGTCGACACGCCATGGCCGCAGCCCACGTCCGCCACTCTGGCACCAGCCTTGAGCTTCTGCTCCATGCCGTCCAACGCGGGAATCCAATCCTCGATCAAATGATTGCGATAGGCTGGGCGGAAGAACTTTTCCGTACCACAAAACAAACACGGATGATACTCACCCCAGCCGATCCCCTGCCCGGTGCGGAAAGCCTTTTCCACTTTGGGCTCGTCGATCCAAAGGGCCGCCAGACTGTAGAACGCCCCCGCCATGAACACCGGGCTGTCCGGGTCGGCGAACACAGCCGACTGTTCCGGCGAAAGGCGGAACGTCTCCGCCTCGGCATCATAGGTCACATAGCCCGAAGTGGCCTGGGCAGCCAGCCACTCGCGCACATACCGCTCTTCCAACCCCGTCTTCTCCGCCAACGCCGCCGAGCTGAACGACCCCCCCGCCAGCGCCCGATACAATCCAAGCCGATCTCCCAGCAGCACCAACGGCGCCACCGAAGCCGCCCCCAGATCATCGAGCATCTTCCCAACAAACGCCCGCATCTTGTCCTTGTCAGCGACCATGAATCGATTCTCCAAATACATGGCTATCAGCTATCAGCTACTACAAAAACGTACTTAGCCTCCGCTGGTCGTCTTTGATGCTTGGCCGTCCTGCTTGAGCGTTCGCAGCAATCCTGCAATCATTCGACGCACCTCCGCGACCTGCTCCATTAATAGCCCGCAAGTCTGATCGTCTAACATCTCCAAGTCTCGTGCCAGGTGAAGCTGATATTCAAGTTCACTGGCCGAACCCGATACGATACGCAAAAACCCACCCAACTCTCGGTCCCCGTCCCGGCCACATCCTTCCACAATGTTGGATGGGATCGATACGCTGGCACGCCGCATCTGACTGGTAAGCCCAAATCACTCCTCACGCGGCATCCTTTCGGTAGCACGATACAGGGCCAGGACAAGCCGGTGCGCCTTCTCCCAAACCTTCAGCGACCGAAAATCTCGCCTAAGATTCTCACCCCCTAACACCTGAAAGCCAATAGCTGAAAGCTGATGGCTGAAAGCTGATAGCTGAACTCTACTCCATCACCACTTCATCATACATGTCAGGCCGGCGGTCGCGGAAGAACTGCCAGACGTTTCGCACCTCGCGAATCAGGTCCAGGTCCAGGTCAGCCACCACCACCGCGTCACCCGCACGGCCCGCCTCTTCCATGATC
>JBHHVM010000681.1:0-1698 GCA_046754265.1 Phycisphaerae bacterium | reverse complement strand
CCCCACAACTCGATACTCGAAACTCGAAACTCAAACTCCCGGCGGGACCTACTCCACCAGCGGCAATCGAATCGTAAAGCAAGTCCCACGCCCCGGATCGCTGTGCATGGTGATGGTCCCCCCGTGATCGCTGACGATCCGATGGGTGGTCGATAGGCCCAGCCCGGTCCCCCCGGCTTTTGTCGAATAGAATGGGCGAAACACCATCGCTTGCTCTTCTTGGGCGATGCCTCGACCCGTATCCGTCACCTCCAGACCGGCTGACCGCCGCGAATCCCGCCAGGTTCGAACCATGACCTCCCCACCGTCAGCCATGGCTTGCGTCGCGTTAAGCAGCAGATTCAACAAGGCCTGCTCGATACGTCGAGCATCCAGCAAACACACCAACGACCCTTCGTGCAGATCAACCCGCAGCCGCACCTTGGCCGCGGCCGCTTGGGCGTTGAAAAACTCCACCGTCCGGGTCACCACCTCATTGAGATCTTCGCGCCCCCGCTCCGCCCTTTCGGGTCCAGCCATTTGCAGAAAATCATCCAACAACCGCCGCAGGCGTTCCGCTTCGTGACGAACGCCCTCGATCTTTTGCAGCGCTCGCCGCACGTGGTCGTCCGGCTCGGGCTCTTCGGACAACTCCTCCGCCAGCAAATCCAGGTTCAACATGATGGTCGACAAAGGGTTGCGAATCTCATGGGCCAAGCCCCCGGCCAACTCCGACAATTCCGCCACCCGCGGATCCACCACCGGCCCGGATCGCCGTCGACGCAGAATCGACCAACACCCCACAACCCCAGCGACAGCACCCAGCAACAATCCAGCCCACACGCAGCCGTTCATCCCGACCCCTGCCTAGCGCACCGTCGCCGCCTGTTACAAACGCGGGCCGCCACCGGGGGCGACCCGCGTCTTGTATCACAATCCTGACAAGCCGTGACGCCCGACTAGGTGGCTTCGACGGCCTCTTGCTGCTTCTCCTCGGCCATGGCTGCCTTGCGCGACAGCTTCACCCGACCCTGCTCGTCGATCAGGATGACTTTCACGCGCATCTGGTCGCCCACCTTGCAAACGTCGTTCACACTTTTGACGTAGTCGGTGTCCAGTTCGCTGATGTGACACAGACCGTCCTTGCCCGGAATGATTTCCACGAAGGCTCCAAAATCCTTCACGCTGGCGACCCGGCCGGTGTAAATCTTGCCGAGCTTCACCTCCTCGGTCACCGCTTCGATCATCTCCTTGGCACGCTCAGCGGCAGCCTCATCCAACGAGGCGATGTTGATGGTGCCGTCCTCTTCGATTTCCACCTTGGCGCCGGTCTCGGCTTCGATCCCCCGGATACCCTTGCCGGCCGGGCCGATCACCCTGCCGATGAATTCCGGATTGATCTTGATCGAGATGATTCGCGGAGCGTACTTGCTCAACGCCTTGCGAGGTCGATCCAGCGTGGTGAGCATCTCCTTCAGGATGTGTATCCGGGCCTTGCGGGCCAGCTCGCACGTCTCGCGGACGATGTCCATCGACAGGCCACGCGTCTTGAGATCGAGTTGAATGCCCGTCACTCCCCGCTGCGTCCCGGCCACTTTGAAGTCCATGTCCCCGAAGTGGTCCTCCTCGCCCAGGATGTCGGTCACCAGCACGTGCTTGCTGTCGTTGTGGAACATCCCGATGGAGATGCCGGCCACAGGCTGGCGAATGGGCACACCC
>JBHHVM010000680.1:0-1699 GCA_046754265.1 Phycisphaerae bacterium | reverse complement strand
CCCGCACGCTCTCCTTGCGCACGGTGATGGCCACCCGGTTGATGGCCATGGAGGCCGCCTTGGGCACGGCCTTCTTCTGCACGCGGGAAAGCCACCGCTCCGTCTTGCGGATGTCAGCGGTGATGTTCAGACCGATCATGGCCGCCTTGCCTTTCCACCGCTCCGACTGGTACCCATACCCTCACACCGTTTCGAACCAGGGAGAAACAATGTTCCGCTTTGCCGCCGTCCTGTTGCTCGTGCTGATTTCAGCGCCAACCCAGGCCCAGGAGATTCACAGTGACCTCTGCCTATTGGGGTGCCCATCGGGGTCGCCGCCCAGCAACGACCTGATCATCCGGGACATTTACATCCTAAGCTCCAACGACGCGACCAAGTTCGCCGACTGGGCCGCCTACGTGGTGACGGCCGATACGTTGGGCCCCTCCCGCAAAAGAAAGTGGAAAGCGGATCCTGCTCTTGCCGATGCCGAGACCCTGGAGCCTTCTGACTACAAGGGGGCTCACGCCTCGCTTCATACCGACCGTGGGCACCAAGTCCCCCTGGCGGCCTTGGCCGGTACGGCAAGTTGGGAAGCCACCAACTTTCTCTCCAATATCACACCCCAGAAGAGCGCCCTCAACCAGGGTCCATGGAAGAACCTGGAGGCCGCCGTTCGAGCGACGGCTCAGCGTCCTGGGGTTCAAGCCGTATTCGTAATGACAGGCCCCCTCTACGAACGCCCCATGCCCCCTATGCCCGGTGCAGACGAGCCTCATCGGGTACCCAGTGGATACTGGAAGATCATCTCTGCGGTACTGAACGAAGATGTCGCCATCGCGGGGTTCATCCTGGATCAGGACACGCCCCGGCGTGCGGACTTCTGCCAGTTCGCCACGACAGTTGATGAAATCGAGCGGCGGAGCCACCTCAACTTCTATCACGAGTTGGATCCGGAAATGGAAAGCAAAGTCGAAAGCGATGCGTCGGAGCTCAGAACATTCGGGTGCCCGTAACCGACTCAAGCGGCACGGAACTTACACGGCCACATAGCCCCGTTCCTCCAGGGCGGTGTCGAGCTTGTCCATGGCCGAATCCAACACCTTGTGCAGTCGTCGAATGACCCCCTGACGGCAGTCCCGCACGGCCCGTTTTGACTTGCCCAGATCGGCCGCCCACTCGGCATTGTCGCGGTGTGCGGTTCCGGCAAAGCGCCGTACCGTGTCCTGGATAAACGAGGGACCGTAGCTGTAGTAGCCGGTCATCACCGCCGCCACCCGACCGATGGCAACCTCCTTGGCCTCCAACTGCAAGGGCGTGTTGGGCATCGTGAAGTAGGCGGTCACCAGTAGCTGTTCCAGAGGCGTCAGGGCACTGTTCTGTTCCGCAGCATTGATGATCCACGCCGCCTGGGCGTGTTTCTCGATAGGCGACAAGTCGGGGAAGCGAGGAATGTGCCGTACTTCGGGTTCACGATCCTCCTTGCGGGCGGTCACCGGCCGTTGGTACTCCCCCTGTCCGGCCACGCCATTGGCCCAACGCAGGGCCGAATGGGCGGAGCGGAACGGAGCGGCTTCTACTGTACTCATTGGTCTTCCCGCTTCTGTCCGAACACTGCCCACTCGATCCTCAGCAACCGACGATCGAAACGCCACATGATGGCCAAGAGCGCAATGGTGGCGAGATCCCCACCGGCGCTCAGGGCCTTCAAAAAGCTGGC
>JBHHVM010000679.1:0-1710 GCA_046754265.1 Phycisphaerae bacterium | reverse complement strand
CAACCTGATCGGGTCGGCCCTGCCCATGCGCTTGGCCGTGCAGAACTCCCTGTTGCAACAATACGGCTCGGTGGACGCCGTCATGCTGCCGGCCGACTCGCAGTACCACACCTTGACGTTCAATATCAACCCGACGGATTTCGGCGCCATCGGCGGCACCCGGGCCACGTTCAACGACGTCCTGTCCAACGTCGTGACTTTGCGGATCCTGGCCGCCCAAACCGGTCCAGCCTGGCGCGGCGACATCATCAACGCCGCCATCGTGCTGGACAATATCCGGGCCGTCCCGGAACCGGCCTCGGCCGGTTTGCTGATCGCCGGGGGGCTGCTCATCGCCAGGCGTCGCCGGCGCTGATGGGCCTCGACGGGTCGAATGCTGCCGGGGGCAGAGGGGCTCCCGACGCCGGTACCCCGGCGCAACCCTTGGCGGCTGGAAAACCTCCCCCACCCGGTTCATACTGGTCACCCATGAAAACCCAACTTCACCACCCCACAGGCTGCCGGACCGGACCCGAGCGGAATCCCATGACCCCACGTCGCCAACCCACCCTAGCAAACACCCCCACCCTCGCCTGTTTGCTGATGGCAGTCGCCACCGCTGGCTGTGCCAGGCCGACCTGGCCTCAGTGGGGAGGTCCTCATCGAGACTTCACCGTCCACAGCGCCGCCCTGGCCGACGCCTGGCCCGAACAAGGTCCGAAGCAGCTATGGAGTCGCGGCCTGGGCGACGGCTTTTCCACGATCGTCTCGGATGGCCGAGCCCTGTTCACCATGTATCGCGGGCAGGACGACCAGGAGGTCATCGTCGCCCTGGACCCCGATACCGGCAAGGCCATTTGGGACTACCGCTACCCAGCCCCGTTCAAGGAAATCGACAAGAATACCAAGCACATCACCAAGTACGGCACCGGGCCCAACGCGACGCCGCTCATCGTGGGCCGACGCCTCTTTGCCGTCGGCTTTACCGGCAAGATGCACTGCCTGGACACCTCAACCGGGCGCGTGGTGTGGTCCAAAGATCTGCTGGACCGGATGGGCGGAACGTTTCAGGACTACGGTTACGCCGCCAGCCCCGTCGCCTATGGCTCCAACGTCATCGTGCTGCTCGGCGGCCAGGGACAGGGCATCGTCGCCTTCGACCAGGACAGCGGTGACATTGCCTGGCAGTCAACCGACTACGACGCCAGCTACTCTTCGCCCATCATCGTCAACGTGGACGGACAAGACCTCCTGGTGGCCTACATGTCCAGGTTTCTGGTCGGCGTGTCGCCCGAGACGGGCCGGGAACATTGGAGTCTCAAACACGAAAACCAGTGGGGCACCAGCATCGCCACGCCCCTGGCGGGCCCCGACAACCTGCTCTACTTCGTCAACGGCGGCGATAACGCCGGCGGACGGGTCATCCGCTTGAGCCGCCAGGGCCGGGACATCCACGCCGAGGACGTCTGGACCAACAAGAAAATCCGCGGAGGGTTGAACAATCCCATCCGCGTCGGCCCGTTCGCCTACGGCCCCGGCGGAGGGCGCACCGGAATCCTGCTGACCTTTAACTTTCGCTCCGGCGAAATCGTCGCCCGGCAACGAGGCTACCCCCGCTCCAAGGCCCTTTACGCCGACGGCAAGCTCATCATCCTGGACGGCGATGGCTATCTGACCCTGGCCAAGCCAGGCCCCCAAGGCGTCGAGACGCTGGCCCGAACTCAACTCCTC
>JBHHVM010000678.1:0-1714 GCA_046754265.1 Phycisphaerae bacterium | reverse complement strand
TTGATTTGCCGGACGGCCGACAGATGGGCTGCGAGTTGGCGGATCACCCGGTGGTGATTGGCCGAAGCGCTGCCTGTGAAATCACGCTGGACGAGCCGGCGGCGTCGCGGCGCCATGCCTGCATTCGCCCGGTGGGTGACGATTATCAGCTCGAAGACCTGGGCAGCCTGCACGGCACGCGGCTGAACGGGCGGGAGGTCAACTCGGCCCTGCTTCGCCACGGCGACGTGATCGTCATCGGCAACGTTCGGGCGGTCTTTGCCCAGGCGGGCCGGCGCGTGCCCCCGGCGCCGGTGGTCATCGCCGGGGATGACCAAGCCGGCGATTTTCGCACCTTGGTGGGTGCCCCGGCCGAGCTGTCCATTCCCTTGCAGCGTCTGCGCATGCTCTACGATCTGAGCGCCAGGCTCACCTCGGTTCGCGACGCCGACGCCTTGGTCAGCGATGCGCTGGACATCTGCTTCGAGACGCTGCGCTTCGAGCGTGGAGCCGTGGCCCTGATCGAACCGGTGACGCACGCTGTCAACTGGCGGGCGACGCGGGGCATCGGCGACCAATTGGTGGTCAGTCAATCGGTGCTCAACCGGGCCCTGGAACAGGGCGAGCGCTCGATCCTCACCGAAGATTCGATGGTGGATCGCTCGGCCAGCATCGAGCAACTGGGTATCCGCTCAGCCCTGTGCGTGCCGATCATGATCGACCAGGAGATTCTGGGGGCCATTTATGGCGACCGGCTCAGCTCGGCGGCGGTGTACAGCGACCAGGACGTGGACTTTTTATTCGGCATCGCCCAACAGGTGGCCATCGGTCTGGCCAACTGCCGATTGGCCGAGGAGAAAGAACGCAAGATCAAGCTGGAAACACAGTTGGCCCTGGCCCGGCGGACGCAGCAACTTCTGTTCCCAGCCGAGTTGCCGACCGGAGACCGGGTTCGCGTCGCGGCCTTCAACGACCCGGGGCTGCACGTCAGCGGCGATTATTACGACGTGATTCACCTGGAGGGGCGCTTGCTGTTCACCATCGCCGACGTCACCGGCAAGGGCGTGGCTGCGTCGCTGCTGGTGGCCAATCTTCAGGGCGTCATTCGGGCCACCGCCAAACACTTGGCTGACCCCGCCCGGTCGATGGCCGACTGGAACCAGGTCATCTGCGGCAATACCGACGGCGGCCAGTTTATTACCTGCCTGCTGGGGCTGTTGGATGTCACTACCCGGCACCTTCAACTGGTGACAGCCGGTCATTCCCCCCCCTATGTGGTGCAAACCGACGGTAGCCACACCGTCCCCGAGGTCATTCCCGGCTTGCCGTTGGGCGTGGACCTCGATGCGTCGTACGAATCGATCGATGTGGAATTGCCGCCGGGGCCCTGCACAATATTCGCCTACACGGACGGGGTGAACGAGGCCATGAGCCCGCAGCGGGAGGAGTTTGACCTCGATCGGCTCAGCCAAGCGCTCAAGAAAGGCGCCGATCTACAGCCCAACGATTTGCTGGTCACCGTCGCCCAGGCCATCGGGGCCCACACAGCAGGTGCCCCCCAGCATGACGACATCACCATGCTAGCCATCCAGGTTGTTTAACGGGACAGGATCTGTTCAGGTCGTTTCTTTGCTTTCGACTTTCGACATTCGATTCTCAGCCGTTGGGTTTGCACCACTGGTCCAACCACCCCAGCACCGTCTCGTGCCATAGAACGCCGTTGGCCGGCTTGAGC
>JBHHVM010000677.1:0-1715 GCA_046754265.1 Phycisphaerae bacterium | reverse complement strand
ACCAGGTCCGCCCGATGTGGTTTGTCGTCACTTTCGCCCTGGCCCGATGCAATCAGCGCCGATTCGTTCTTGTAAAGAAAGTTGCGCAGATCGATAGTGAATTGTTTGGGCGACAGCAGCTTGCCGGTGCGATTGGCCGGGCAGAAGTCGGTGCATCGCCCACACTCGGTGCAGGTGTAGAAGTCCAGGACCGCCTTGTGCCCGAATTGATCGATCCGCTTGATGCCCAACGTCTCTTCGCGCTCGACCATGCCCTCCAGATCGTCCATCTTGGGCAGCCGCCCCGGCGGATCCAACGGGGCGAAAAACACGTTGGGCACGGCGGTGATAACGTGGAAGTGTTTGCTCCGCGGCAGCAGGTTCAGGAAGACCAGCACCAGCGACGTGTGCGTCCAAAACCCCAGATGCTCGCAGAACGTCAGCATCCCGGCCGACCAGCCGCGCATCGGTCCCGCCAACGCTGACCCCAACGGCTCCCAAACGCTTGCCGGCCAATCGTGCAAGACCATGTGGGCGCCGTCGTACAGCACGTCGGCCAGCATCATCACGAAAATGATGCCCAGAATAACCAACGCCTCGACGCTTAGCGACATGCGCTTGGGCTGAACCACCAGACGGTAATAGAAGAACACGCAGGTGCCGACCAGCACCAACACCACGAACACATCTTTGACCAGGCTATAAAAATGCCCCAGGGATGTTCCCGAGGGGCCGCCGTCGAAGATCCAATAGCCGAATGTTGGGTCGTCGCTATACGCCCGCCCGAACAGAATCAACGACCGCAGCAGCAGGACCAGGAATCCCGCGAAGATAAGCACGTGGGCGGCACCAGCCGCCTTGTATCGCGGCATACGGGCCTGTCCGAAGGCGAATCGCAGCGTCCGCCCCACCCGTTCGCCCAGACGATCGAACCGTAAATCGGCCGGCCCTACCCGAAGCAACAGCCAACGACGCCGCCCCGTCCAGGCAAACGCCCCCAGCGTCACCACCAACAGCAAGGTCATGCCCAAAGGGTTCATTTGATCTCGCTGGGACTTAGCGGAAGCACCAGGCTGATGAGCCGCTTCTGGGTTGCGGTCAGATCAGTTCGGTCGATGATGCTCCACAACCACGCATGTTTCTCCTGCTCGACCATATCGTCAAACCGACGCGACACGACCATGACGTGAATGTTCTCACGATAGCCGTCCGATACATCCACCGTATCGTTCGGAAACTCTTCTCGCAACGCCTCGGCAAGAACCGTCATCACTTCGGCCCGACTGCGCCGGCGCGTCGATTGTTTCTTTTTCGCTCGCTTTTTCATGGCCAATCCTCAATACCGGTTGTTATCTAGCCACACGTACACCCGGTCAACCGCTTCCAGAAACGCCCGAGCTTTGGCTTCGGGCCAATTGCGCGGATTGTATCGCCAATGAGGAGTCCATCGCCCAACATAATTGGCGAAATCGCGCCCAACCTCGCTTCTTCGGAGTTTGTCGTACAATTGAAGGTGCCTTAACAGAGCTATCAGTCCGTGCGTATGAAGCTCGCCATACGGTAGCGATCGCTTTTCTTCGAGGTCTTTGAGCGTCGAGCAATGATACCGCTCCATCGCCAAGGCTTTGAGCTTGCATTCGATAGCATAGCCACCCAAATAGATTGCCCCCCGGCTGTGTCCTTCTCCCCCCTCGGTAAGTAGGGCCCACGCGTCAGCCTTACGCTTAAGGGCCGCC
>JBHHVM010000676.1:0-1729 GCA_046754265.1 Phycisphaerae bacterium | reverse complement strand
ACCCGTAGAAGATCGTTTCACCAGCCCCACAAAACGCCCGATAAGCACGGTACCCGGGTGCATGACAGTTTAGGCGGCCCAAAGTAGGGCAGGGGTGGCACGGTCTGGCGAAGCCAGGCCGTGGTATACCGCGTTATCCACGAGCCAAAACGGCAGGTCAACCCCGGCGCGCCGGGGCTCGCGCAGAACAACGACGTGCCCTGCGTTCTTGTGCCCGCCGGTTCTGTCATGCACCCGGTCGGCCCTGTTGGGGTACTTGATTGTTGAGTGACGCCTCGTTTTTTGGGGAAACGAAGCGCTTCAAGCCGGAGACTAACCTCCAACTACCGGCGCCGACGGATCACAGCCAGACCACCCAGGGCGATCAGGCCCAGCGTGGCCGGTTCGGGCGTCACGTTTATGAGGAACGGCCCGGCCCCGAGGAAATCCCCCGTGCCCCTGGCCACCGACGCCAACTGGGCGACGCTCCAGCCGCCCACCGGATCAAACGCCATGTAGAACCCGATCGGTTCGGCCGGGGCCATGGCAAACGTCGCCAAATCCGGCCCGGCAGCGGTGTTGTCGGCCACACCGTGGATGATGATCTCGTCCATCAGGAACGACCGATCGGTACCGACAATACCGCTGGTGCCGTTAAGGGGCACCGATGGGTCCTCGTTAAAGTACGCGTACTCGTCCATGTGGGCATTCGGCAGCAAGGACACGATGTTCGGGCCGCGGCCACCCCGCTGCGTTCCGCTGTTCGGGATGGTGATATCATTGAACCCGGCCACCTCATAATTGAGCGTTTTGCCGAATGAGGCGGCGTAGCCCTTCAAGAGCACGCTGAGGTTCACGATCGGTCGATTTGGGTCACCCCCCGCCAAGCTCGCCCAAAGCTGGATCACCGCCGTCTGCGACACGCCCATGGTGACTTTGTTGCTGCCATCGCGGGCTTGGAGCCAAACAGTCACCGCAGGCGGCGACTGCCCCATGGCTGGACCGGCCGGCAGAGCTACGCTCCATACCACGCCAGCCAGCATCCACATCCCAACCCGGCCCTTCATCCATCTGCGTTCATTCCCGATCATCGGACGGCACTCCTTTCACGCAAGAAGTATGGCAACCCAGTGTGTGGCACCAGATTCTGAATGTGGCACCGGTTTTCAACCGGCAGGTAGCGGCCCGCGCCCCGCGCGGCCGAAAAGCCACAGAATCAACGGTTGGCAGGCCGCGATGCGTCCTGCGTGCCACAGGTAGCGGCCTGCGCCTCCCAGGACGTCACCACGCCCACCGCACCGCATCCCGGCAACCGCCCCTATTATCGCAAGTGCCCACCGTAAAAACAATCAGGGCCGGCCCTTTCGGGTCGGCCCTGTTGGGGTACTTAGTTTTGAGTGACGCCTCGTTTTTTGGGGAAACGAAGCGCTTGAAGCCGGAGACTAACCTCCTAGCTACGGCGGCGACGGATCACAGCCAGACCACCCAGGGCGATCAGGCCCAGCGTGGCCGGTTCCGGGGTCACGTTGACCAGGAACCCACCGGTGTTGAAATCACCAGTGCCCATACTCACCGAACCGAGCTGTCCAATGCTCCACGAGCCAGGCGGCGGCAACGGGGTAAACACCATCCCGAACGCAATCGGCTCCTGCGGAGCGAAGGCAAAAATCACCAGGTCGGAGTTCTTGGCCCCGGTCGGGTCCACGTTCTGCGTCAAGCCGTGGATGATGATCTCATCCATCAGGAACGC
>JBHHVM010000675.1:0-1736 GCA_046754265.1 Phycisphaerae bacterium | reverse complement strand
ATCTGACCGAGCGGATCAAAGCCCCGATCAGGGCTACGTCTGATTGATCCATGGGGACAGGGGACGTGTACACCATCACGTACGCCTCGGCGGGTCTGCCTTGGCGCTGCATGACGCCGACGTGCAGATACCCACCGGGCAGGATCAGATTGGCGCCGGGCAGCGGCCCGAAATCCGCCGTCTGAATGCTCTGGCGGGCGAAGGCGACTTCCAATCGGCCGGCGATGCCGAAGAATCGTGACGCCTCGAAGCCGCAGATCTGATTGGCCCGTAGTCGCCGCGGATTGGCCCGGCGGACGAAATACAATTCACGCTTTTGATCGGCCGGGCCCGGGCGATGGAAATACAGGCTGGTCCGGGGCGTGTCGGTCTCCAACTGGGCTTGCTCCCACTTGGTCGGGGGTCGGAACGCGATCCCCCACCCCTCGGGACGTATTTCCCCGCCCAATCCTCGGCTGGCCACCAGTCCCGCCGCCAGGCCCAGACAGCCGACCAACAGGATCGCCGAGGCCACCACCGCCCCATAGGGTCGCCCCTGCTGCTGGATGGAATGAACTTCGTACACGGTCGCTTCACCTTAGCGCCGTTAGGGTTTATCCGCAACGGTTGACGCAAAAGGCCGTCGGCGCTACAGTCGCAGGGCTGCGAGGTCGAGCTGTTACGACTGGAACAGGCCCCAAGACGGCCCTGTCGGCCACACCCCCACGGACGGCTCAATGGCTGGATCGAAAGACAATCCGCTCCCCGAAAAGCCCATGGACGACTTTCGGCGGTTCTTTTCGCGCGGATTGGCGGCTTTGCTGCCCACCCTGTTGACCATTGCCCTGCTCATCTGGGCCTATGACCTGATCGACCGCAGCCTGGGGCGCTACATCACCAACACGATGGTGGCGCTTTTCGCTGCCGGAGGGCCTCCGCATTTCATCTCGGCTGAGTCCGCCGACAGGCAGGCCCTCGAATACGGCACCCCCATCGACGTGTGGGACGCCCAAGGTCGGCGTCTGACCGTCGAATACCAGACCATCAACCACCCCATCCTGTCGGGCGGCCATGCCGACGCCGAGACCCTCAAAGAGGCCCAAAAAGCCCGAAACGTGGCCCTGTGGCGCGTGGCGTTTGCCCGCTACAAGCTGCATTTGATCGGTTTTGTGATCGCCATTATTGTTGTATATTTCCTGGGTCTATTCCTGGCCAGCTTGCTCGGCCGGACGACCTGGCGCCTGATTGAGCGTTTGCTGTACCGGATACCGGTGGTCAAGGCGGTGTATCCGAACATCAAGCAGGTTACGGATTTCTTGCTGTCGGACCGAAAACTGCAGTTTTCCGGCGTGGTGGCGGTGGAGTATCCCCGCAAGGGCCTCTGGTCGATGGGCCTGGTCACCGGCCCGCCCCTGCGGACCGTCCAGGAATCCGTCGGGGATGATCTGCTGACCGTGTTCGTGCCCAGTTCACCGACGCCGGTGACCGGTTATGTCATTACCGTACGGCGCAAAGAGGTACTGGAGCTGGACTTCACGCTGGACGATGCCATGCGCTACAGCATCAGTGGTGGGGTGATTAAACCCCCGCGCGAATCGTTGGAACAGGACTATGCGGACCCATTACTGAAGGCATAGTCCATGGCCGGCCTCGACCGGCCCGGATAGGAGGCGCAACGTGCAAATTGTGGTCAGCGGCAGGCACGTCAACGTGACCGACGAGGTCAAGGCTTACGCTTCACAGAAGGCGGAGAAACT
>JBHHVM010000674.1:0-1742 GCA_046754265.1 Phycisphaerae bacterium | reverse complement strand
CATGGCACGAATCCTCGTCGCTGAAGATGAACCCGACATGCTCATGGGGTTGCGCGACAACCTCCAATTCGAAGAGTATGAGGTCCTCGAAGCCTCCAACGGCGAGCAGGCCCTCAAGATGGTCCACGAGCATCGTCCCGACCTGCTCCTGCTGGATGTGATGATGCCCAAAATGGACGGGCTGGAGGTCTGCCGCCGAATCCGCCAGGCCGGCTTTACCACCCCCATCTTGATGCTCACCGCCAAAAGTCAGGAGGTCGATATCGTCAAAGGCCTCGAAGCCGGCGCCGACGACTACATCACCAAACCCTTCGGCATTCGCGAGGTCCTGGCCCGCATCAAAGTCGCCCTCAAGCGCACCGGCGTGGCACCCTCCATGTCCAAGGTCATGCAGATCGGCGACGCCAAGGTGGACCTGATCACCGGCAAAGTCGAACGGGCCGGCCAAACTTTCACCATGGGCCACTTCGAGATCGAAATTCTCAAAATGCTCGTCGAAAGCGCCGAACAACCCGTCGAACGCAACAAACTCCTCGACGAGATTTGGGGTCTGGGGGCCTACCCCGCAAACCGAACCGTCGATAACCACATCGTCTCCCTAAGAAGAAAAATAGAAAACGACGCCAAAAAACCCAAACACATCATCACCGTGCATAGCATCGGGTATAAGTTTATTCCGTAGGCCATGACCGGTTAAGATACCCAGTCTTGGGAGAATCGTTCTTAATGCCCAGCAGCACCCCCGCCCCAATCACAAAAAATGGCGCCAAACACAAGATAGCCACCCGGGCGCTCCCGGTGATGTCCCGGGCCAGGCCGAAAGTGATCGGGCCGGCGAAGCTGCCCACCTTGTTGAACGTGGAAAAGAACCCGAAGAACTCCGCCGAGCGACCCTGCGGAATCATCGATCCATACAGCGAGCGCGACTACGCCTGCGTGCCGCCCTGCACCAATGCCACCGCAAACCCCAGAACCCAGACCTCGGGAGCGGTCTTCATGAAATACGCAAAGATCAACACGCCGACGTAGACCCCCAATCCCAGCAAGATTGCATTACGCGCCCCCAAATACCGGGATAGTGCAATAAACCCGTAAGCGGCTGGGAACCCCACCAACTGAATCATCAGCACGCACCCGATCAACGTGCTGGCCGGCAGATTCATCTCCGCTCGGCCAAACAGCACGGCAATCACGAACACCGTACCGATCCCTGTGTTGTAAAACACAAACGCAACCAGCATGCGCACGATTTGACGGTGTTGCCGCACTTGCCGGAGCGTTGCTTTCAATCGCCCCAAACCTTCCCTGATGGCCCGCAGTGCAGAGACCGGCGCCCCAGCGTCACCGTCTGTCTCCCGCACCCACAACAACAGCGGCACCGAAAACCCTGCCCACCAAACCCCCACCGTCACGAACGCCGCCCGCGTGGCCGCCCCGGCGTCGGCCAGTCCAAACGATGCCGGCCAGGTCACCATGGCCAGGTTCACCGCCAACAGCACCCCCCCACCCAGATAGCCCACCGCATAACCCGCGCTGGAAATGGCATCCATCTCCTGCGCCCGATACGCAAGCCCCGGCAACAAGGCGTCGTAAAACAGATTCCCACACACCCAACAAAACGAAGCCCCCACAAAGAGCAGACCGCAAAGCTGATACCGCCCCGCCGTGGCCAGTGCCAGGCTACAGGTCAGCAGCGACCCGACCAGCACGCAAAGCGCCAGAAACTTCTTCTTGGCCCTTCC
>JBHHVM010000673.1:0-1749 GCA_046754265.1 Phycisphaerae bacterium | reverse complement strand
AGCTCCGACAAACGCACCCGCTGGTCCACCGCCGAGATGATCAGCTTCCCCGTCAGATCCGTGATCGATCGACCCTTGATCGCCATTGCAGACAATTCCAGATCCGCCTGCCCAGCCAAGCCCCCGCTATCGGCCCCAGCCTGTCCGCTGCCGAACACGCTCCCCGAAACACCGGTCACCTTCACCCCCGCCTCAAAGCCGGCATCGTCCAGGTCGAGTCGCCCGGCGAAATCCCAATTCAGTCGCCCCTCTTGGTCGGGCTCAAAGACCAACTGCATCTCATCCAAGTCGAAGCGACCCGCCGGTTGAAGGTGATTCCAGGTGCGCCGCAGCCGCCAAGGCAACGCCTGCCGCAGCGACTCGGAAAACGCCATGTCCTGTGCCTTGACCGACAACGAACCTCGGGGCCCCTGGGCCCCGCGCGATACCGACCCGCGAACCAGGATACGCCCTTCGCCGAACGACCCCTTCAGCGATTCGATCTCCACCGTTTGACCGCGGATGACCGCGTCGGCGTCCACCTCGGACAGTTCCAGCGGAAAACCGGCATACATCAATTTGATGCCATGAGCCGTCACCCGCGTGGCCTGTTCAGCCTGAACGTCCTGGCCCCGCCCGGTGCGCACGTAAAGCGTCTCGGTATCGACCGGGCCCTCAATACGCACCAGGTCCCAAAGCCGGCCCAACTCCGCCGGCACCAGGTCCCGAAGCTCCTCGGACAATCTCAAGCCGCGGCAGGAAATGGTCAATCGTGTTTCCGGGCTGTCTCCCGACCGATCCGCATAGCCCTCGACCGACACCACCGTGTCACCCTGACGACCCTCCACGCCCGACAAAGTCACCCGTTGCGGCGTCAAATGAATGCGACCGCTGACCTTCTCCACCGGGATGGGTAGCTCCCGATACGTCAGCGTCACGTCCCGCAGGTCGCCTTGAATGTCGTAGACCAGCCCGCCGTCGGCCGCCAGGCTCAGCCGCCCATGCAGATCGACTTTTCCGTCCGGGGCGAACCGCTGCACCGCATCCCGGGCCCCGGGCGGCAGGGCATCGTAAAGCCGCTGATCGAACCCCACTTCCTCGGCGGCCAATCTCAGGTCCAGCTTCTTATCGCCGGACCGGCCAAGTTTTGCGGTCCCGTTGAAAACCACCTTGCCGCTTCCGGTCTGACCCGCCAGGTCGCGGACCGTAAAACCCTCCGAGTCGATCCGCAGATGACCCTTCAAATGCTCCACCGGGTAGGCAAAGGTCAGAAAGCTCGCGTTCAAGTCCAGGAAATCCGCCTCCACCACCGTCTGCCAGGGTTCACCCTGATCGGGGCTGCCCTGATCTCGCACCAGACTCACCGCCAGGTCCACCTGCCCGTCCAGCTCGAAACGGTCCCAAACCGCCCGGTGCCGTGGCCCCAGGGCATCGTGCAGCGCCCTATCCAGCGGGATGTTTTGGCCGGTGATGTCCAGCGAGCAGGCGCTGTACCACTTGGGTTGCGCAATAGTGCCATTGACCGTCACCTTGCCGCCCTGATGCTCGCCCACCAGGTTGTCCAGCCGCAGTCCATCCGGCTGATAGTGGACCGCGCCGCGCAATCGGCTGACGCGGTAGGGAAACATGCGGTACGACGCCCCGCAATCGACGGCTTCCATCCGCCCATCGATCAGTTTCACCACCTGACCGATGCCCGGCACCTTGGCCAGCGTAAACTCCACGTTGACCGTACCAGCCGGGTCGAAATCGCGATAAAAGTTCCGGATC
>JBHHVM010000672.1:0-1751 GCA_046754265.1 Phycisphaerae bacterium | reverse complement strand
CATCGCTGCCGGGCCAACAAAAACACCACCCACAGCCCAACCAGCCCGACCGTTGACGGACGAACGTAAACACACAGCGCTGCCGTCACCCCCAGCCCCAACCATCGACCCGCCGACACCCCCCGGCACTCCGCCGCTATAGGCCAGCCCACCAGCCACAGGGCCGCCACGCCCGTCACGAACGGCGTTTCGGTCAGCAGCAGCGACGACAATCCCACCAGCCCCGGGTCAGCCGCCACCACCAGACCCGCCGCCACGCCCGCCACCACGCCCCCGATCCGCACCGCCAGCAGCGCCGTCAGCGGAGCCGCCAACGCCCCGATAATCCACTGACAAACAATGGCACCCAAAACCCCGCCGCGCGAATCCGGAAAAATCGCCAGGAACGCCGGGTAGGCCGGCATGCGCGTGGCGTGAAACCCCAACTCGTCGGTCAGGGTCCGACCGGCCCGCAGATCGCGCGACATGGACCAGTACTGCACTTCGTCGGGAAAGGTCAAAACCTCAGGATTGTCGCCCCGCCCCAGCCGCCAACCGCCCACCCCCGCCCGAAAGGCGAAGGCGACGACGAAAAGCCCCACCAACACCCACAGACTCAGCCGACCCTGGGCTTCGAAGCGCCCCACGGGCACCTCGCCGCCGCTCACGGCTCCACCCGGCGCGTTTCCAATTGCAGCACCCGACTGGTGCTGTGGGTTAGCTTCACCCGTTCGTCAATTCGATGACCGATGATCCAGATCGGCCCCAACTGATCGCACAGCACCGCCACGCGCTCCCTCTCGGCCGGTTCCACCTTCGAGTCGCCCAAAAACTCCGACACCGTCTTGGACCCCGGCGCCCCCAACGGCCAGAAGCGATCCCCCGGGGTCCGCCCCCGCACCACCAACGGCAATCGGGTCCGATCGGCATCCACCCATTCCTCCGCAACCCAACCCGCCGCCCGCCGGGCCGCCACCGGCGCGTCACTCAGGGCGTGTTGCCGATCCAGCCACCCCCGCAACGCCTTCTGGTCCACGTCCTGCACCTCGACCCTGATTTCCAACCGCCGCACCGGCAACAGCGTTCGACCCGGAACGTGAACCGCGATCTCCGGGGCCACCGTCTCACGCGATTCATCCGTCGGCATGGAAAAAACCAACCGATTGTAGCGCTTGCTGACCGTCATCCCCGCGGGCAAGTGGACCTCTTTACCACTGGCCGGATCAGCCACCAGGTCCAACACCGATACCAATTGCGCAAAACCCAGGTCCTGTTCGCCCACTTGAAAAGCCGTCACTGCCCGCCGAATCAATTCCGTCTGGATGATTCGCGACTTTTTGGCCAGCACCGCCGCGTTCAACACCAACTCCTGGTCCGTGCGGGCAATAATCAAGGTCTCGAACGATCGGTCCACCGTCTGCCCAAAGAAATCCGACAGCCACCGGGCCTGCTCGCCCAGCCGCAACAGCGCTTCGCGCACCTGGGGATTGACCTGCGACTCCAACAGCGGCAGAACTTCTTGCCGAATACGATTCCGCGTCGCCCGGCCCACCTCCTGATTGCTGCACTCAGCCAGGTATTCCAGGATGGCCTTGCGGTCCCGCCGCAGCAGCGGTCGAATCAACCGAATGTCGCTGCCTTCCCGGAGCAGTCGAGCCCTGGGAATCCCCGCCAGCCCGCGCAACCCCGTCCCCCGAATCACCCGATGCAATATGGTCTCAGCGTCATCGTCGCGCTGGTGACCGACCGCCACGACCTTGGACCCGGTCTTG
>JBHHVM010000671.1:0-1761 GCA_046754265.1 Phycisphaerae bacterium | reverse complement strand
CGAAGGCACCCAGGCTGATCCCGGCAACGCCGTTCCCGACGATGACGCCGTTGTCCACGTGGGTAGCTTTCAGGGCCGAGGCCTGGACTGCCGAACCGCGGTCAACAACTCGCTCAACTTCGTCATCCTGGCTTTGTCCCAAACCGGGGCCCACGAAATCGGCCATCTCGTAGGCCTGTTCCACACCGGCCAGATCGACATCATGAACCGGGCCACCCTGGCCTTTCAACGCGAACTGACCCTGGGCCGAGGGCAACTGGAAGTGGATGCCGCCAACGGCGTGCGGGCTTTGACCAGCATCATCCAGGATCCACAGGTCTATTTCCGAACCGCCTTCGACCCCGGCTTGGAATAGGATCATCCATTCTACATCGGCTTGTGACATGCTTTTGACACAACGGAATTGAGATGCAACCGCTACCGACCGAAGTGACGTTCGCACGTTCCCCGGCTGCCGAAGAACCCAGCCCGGACCAGATCCTGGCAGCGTCCGTTTGGGCCGGTGGCTGGGTTCACTTGTCGGGTGAAGATGTTGCGATCCCGGTTGACAAAGCCGAGCCCCAGGATCGAACCCCGCTGCAAGCCTCCTCGGCTCACCACGCTGTTGCCGATCACCGTGGCTGGCGCCGTCAGGCCAGCCCGGCCCAGCGGCGCAACGCCTGCAAAACTGAACGAGTTGGCTTCGGAAGCTTCCCGGCCCGCGCCGGCGGTCTCAGCCGTCAGGCCCAGTGTCATAGCGGTGACAGCAACCCCGATCTGCCGAAACGCCGGGCCCGGCATGGTGTAAGCCACCCGACCGGCGGGCTGGCTCGTCGCCGGCTGCGAAGTCGTACCCTGCAAGTCGCGCCCCGTTTGCGACGGGTCGGCTTGGGTAGCCTGCGGAGGTGCCTGATAGGCCGCCAGTACGAAGCGCCTCGATATCGAGTCACGCCGTTGAGTGGTGGCCCCATCGCGGTCCACGCGGTAGAACACACGCTGAACTTGGCTGCACCCGGAAGATAGGCCGGACAAGACGATCGAGAGGACCAATTGAAGAAGGATAAACCGATGCATCATCAACGGGCCATTGTAGTGTCGAACGGATCGAAAACCAGCCGTCCCCGACGCCGGCTGACACCTGTCCTGTTGCTGCCGCTGGCCGTGGCTGCGTGCAACCCCGCTACCGGTGGTGGTGGCGCAGGGGGCAACGAAGACCGGCAAGAGGGTCTGCCGGCTGACACCACCCGCTTGGCCCTGCAAAGTCAGTGTGGCCAAGCCGTCATCGAATGCACGTCGTCCTGGCCGATTCCGATCATCGTAGTCCAGGCCCGGGACGGCCAAACCGTCACCCGGACTCAAACGGGCTTCCTGGTCCAAGGCACCGACGGCAACGGGCAGGAGTCCGTCCAACTGATCGGCAGCAACAGCACCGCCACGGGCAACGACGTCGAGGCCCAAATCCTCTTTAGCTGGAGCGCCGCCGCCACCGACCAGGACCCCTGCACGCTGGAGCCGGGCGCCGAGTTTTCGACCGAGGCTGACCCCCTCGTGCTGTTGGAGGCCGGGTTCCACTACGTTCGCCTGACCGTCGAAAACGACATCATTCAGGAAACGCTCATCCTGGACGGATGCGACGCGACGGTCGAAAACGTCCCCAGCTCCGACTTCCAGGAGGTCGAAATCGAGGTCCGCGACTGACACCGTCCCCGGCCATGGCTTGGGTTGGGGCTTGTTCATAGGTTGATATTGGCCTCTACCGGGCCGGGACCTTTCAGCCGACTC
>JBHHVM010000670.1:0-1763 GCA_046754265.1 Phycisphaerae bacterium | reverse complement strand
ACTGATGTAGCGGGCCGCGGCGATGGCGTGGGGTTCGTCGAGCACGCAGGAGAAGAAGCGGCCTTGGAACAGATAGCCGCGCCAGTCGTTGCGGAAGCAGATGAAGATACGCCCGCCGGTCCTCGTCGGAGAAGAAGAGTTCCGGACGGCGGGTCCCACGTTGGGTCACGTGATGTGCGTAACCCGGCACAACGACTCGGCTGATCCGTGGCATGCCCTGCTTCTATCAAGCGGTTTCGCCGCTGTCAAGAGGGTAAATAAAGTTTGTGAGACTATGAAGCAAGCCCCCAGGTCGGATAGAATCGGGATTCCATTTTAAGACCGAGGGGTACTCGGTCGGTCCCATATCCGAACAAGGAGGCTTGCGATGATGTACGTAGGGTTGGATCTCCACAGTAAGCAGTCGACGTTTTGTTTGTTGGATGAAAACGGGAAGAAATTGAAGACCCATACCATCCATGGCTCAGTGACGAAGGTACTCGAAGTGCTCAAGACTTTCAAGAAGCCGTTCGCGATTTGCTACGAGGCCTCTACGGGCTACGGGTATTTCTACGATCGGGTCTGCCGCGTGGCGGCAACGGTGGTGGTGGCCCATCCGGGCCAGTTGCGGCTGATCTTCCGGGCCAAACGCAAGACCGACCGTATCGACGCACAAAAGTTGGCCAAACTGCTGTTCCTGGACGAAGTGCCGTCGGTGTACGTGCCGGGGGTGGATACGCGGGCCTGGCGGTCGATGATCGAACATCGGCATACACTGGTGGCGGAGCGGACGCGCTATAAAAACCGCATCCGCGCCCTGCTGCGCAGCCATGGGATGGTGGCACCGAAGGGACTGTGGACGCTCGGCGGGATCGATTGGCTCAAGAGCCAAATCTTCCCGACCGATTTCGACGGCGTACAGCGGGACATCCTGGCCGAACGATTGCGAGAGGTGGACATCATGATTGGCAAAGTCACCAAGCTGCTCGATGCGCGCGGGCGGGCCGATGCTGGCGTGCAACTGCTGATGACGATACCCGGGGTCGGGGCTCGAACGGCGGAGGCGGTGGTCGCCTACATCGACGACCCGCGCCGGTTCCCTAAGAACAAGGCCATCGGCAGCTACTTCGGCCTGGTGCCGTGCGAAGACACCAGCGTCAAGCAACGGCTGGGCCGAATCACGCGCCAAGGCCCCGCCACCGTGCGCAAACTGTTAACCGAGGCGGCCTGGCAGGGAATTCGCCGGTCTAAACAGATCCGCAACTTTTTCGAACGCATCGTGCAAGATAACCCGGAGCGCCGAAAAAAGGCGGTGACGGCCACGGCCCATTACATGCTGCGAGCCATGCTCTCGATGCTCCAGACCGGCGAGCTGTGGCGGCACGCAGCCTGAAACGCGGTCCAGAACAAGGTAAGGAAGGAGGGATTGAAACGAAGCAGGCTTGAAAAGGAGACAACGGGATACCGAATCGGACCCCGCTGGGGACATGGTGCAAAGATGCCGTTTTTGTGACTGGGGCCGAGTCGAATTTCGCCTTCTGGCGCGTCCTCGCGACGATGCCGAATAGATGTTTGGGAGTATCCCGTTCACATATCCCGTTTTCGACTTGACAACGGCTTGCTCATAGATGTCCCCGGAATTCTCGGCCCCGAACCCGGCAAGCCGCCCACCGCCCGTTCAACCGGCCGCAGGCCGGTGTTACTACTATTCGCGTTCGAGCCGTCCCGCTCCCGTTGATCGCTCACACTGCCCACCACCTACCGCCCACCGAAGAAAAACCAGT
>JBHHVM010000669.1:0-1767 GCA_046754265.1 Phycisphaerae bacterium | reverse complement strand
TCAGCAGGGCCAGGGCGCCGCACAACGCGTCCCCGCGCAGTTTGGCCGACCCATTGCGCGCCTGCCGTTCCGAGGCCTCCGGGGCGAGGATAGCCATGTAGGTTTCGGCGGCGGTTGCATCGTGCGACCGGTGCAGGGCCAGCAGGGCGCTGCACCGCACCTGATCGCTGACGTCGGTTCGGGCGATGGTGTCCAGGCCCTCCAGAACCGCTTGATGATTCAAGTACCGCGTCAGGGCGATGTGATTGACCGCTTCGCGGCGCTCGTCGGGCAACGGGCCTTCCAGGGCGATGGTCATATAGGAGACCACGTCTTTTTCGGTGACCAAAGTCGGGTGTTTGTAGAAATGGTGCGTCTTGTTGCAGTTGGGGGCGATCAGCAGCAATCCAACCACAACGATCGCCCGTCGCATCCAACGGCCCCTGGCGGCGTCAGACCGCGACCCGCTTGGGCGCAACCGTCGACCCGGGCGAATCTCGGGCGAACTCCTCGGGGCATACCCGGGCCACGTCGGTGATCGGCTCGCCGAGCATGCGGGAACCCAGGGATTGGAATTGCTGGGGGTTGTCGCTGACATAAAAGAGCAATCTACCCGCATCCCGCGTAGGCCTCAACGCGGGGGCCAAGCCCGTCGATTGGGCCACGAACTCCGCCGTCGCGGTGGCTGAATCGATCAGCACGGGCCGCTCGCCCAGGAACTCGCCCACCGCCCGTTTCAGCAGGGGATAGTGCGTGCAGCCCAGCACCACCACAGCCGGTTGAAGTCGCCGAATCGGCTCCAGATATTCCCGCACAGCCATGCGCACCAGGCCGTCGTCGTCCCCGCGACCTTCCTCGACCAGCGGCACGAACAGCGGGCACGCTTTCTGCACCACCGCCAAACGCGGGTTCAGCCGGTTGATGGCGTTGCGGTAGGCATTGGACGCGATGGTGGCCGTGGTGGCGATGACCGCAACCACGTCGCCGTCGTCGGCGGCTGCCACCGCCGCCCGGGCCCCCGGGCCCACCACGCTGATCAGCGGCACTCCAAGCGTCTCGGCCAACGCCGGGACCGCCACCGCGCTGGCTGTGTTGCAGGCGGCCACGATGCAGCAGGGGTCCAAACGCATCAGGAAATGGACGATGTCCTCGGTGAACCGGGTGACCGTCTGGGCCGACTTGGTCCCGTAGGGCACCCGGGCGGTGTCGCCGAAATACACCAGGTGCCGCCCCGGCAACCGCCGGCGCAGGGCCCGCATCACGGTCAACCCGCCCAAGCCTGAATCGAACACAGCTATCGGTCGAGAGTCAATCGGCACGTCCCTGGCCTCTTTGTGAATGTGACGGCACGTCCCTTTGCCGCGAACCAGCCTACCAGGGCATTGTGACCAAATATCGGGAAAATGCAAGCCCAGCAGCCAGCCATCCTCCAATAGGCCTGCACCCTATTCGACGGCTCAGACCGGTGGGGCGATGCCGCGCGGGCGCCGAGAGGCCAATAGGCCGGTCGGGAAAAAATCCATACGCATTTTTCCAAAATGGTGTGTAAGAAAACCGGCCCAACTCAGACACCCTCGGTGGCGGGCCTTGTGGGATCGGTCTCCTACTGGAGAGACCTGTCCCGGACCCAAGACCGGCTCCGAGGAGAATCCGCATGTCCCAGCCAACTCGTATTCGTTTTCTATCGGCCCGCGTCATAGGCCTGGCGCTGGTTCTTGGCGCTCCCGCCCACATGGCCCGAGCCCAGTGCGAAACGACCGAATTGCAGACGCTCACGGCGCCGGAACC
>JBHHVM010000668.1:0-1769 GCA_046754265.1 Phycisphaerae bacterium | reverse complement strand
CCCTGATCTATTTGCGTCAGGAAGGGCGCGGCATCGGGCTGCACAACAAGCTGCGGGCCTACAAGTTGCAGGATGAGGGGTTGGACACCGTCGAAGCCAACCTCAAGCTGGACCTGCCGGCCGACCGTCGCGACTACGGCGTGGGAGCCCAGATTTGCCGGAACCTGGGGCTGCGGCGGCTACGCATTCTGACCAACAACCCCAAGAAGGTCAGCCGGTTGGAAGTCTATGGCTTGGAAATCGCCGAACAGGTCCCGCTGCGCATCACCCCGAACCAGCACAACATCGAATACCTGCGCACCAAGCAGAAGAAGCTGGGGCATCAGCTCGGCGATATTTGAGCGCCGAAGCGCTGCCGCCCTACGGCGCCGACCGGTTCACGAATCCCTGATTCATCACATACAACTGCCCGTTGGTTTGCCATGCGCCCAGCAGCGGGCATGGAGTGCGGGGGTGATCGCGTATTTGCGGCACCAGGACCACGGTGCGATGCTCCGTGGCGGCGGTTGTGATGCGTTCAGTGTCTTCAGGTGACACCACGGCGGGCTGGGGGTGTTCAGCGGACATAGCCCGGTAACGGACGGCGTAGCTGGCCATGAGGTCTTCGACGATGATGAGCCCACCCGGACCGGCCAGGCGAACGGCGTCGCGGCTTAGCCGGTCGGCCGAATCCTCCGAAACCGACCAGGGAATCAGAACGTAGGTGTAGTCGTCGCGGTAGGGTTTGTGACGATCGACCGAAGCCAGCAGATCGTAGCGGCGGGCGATCGAAGCGGCGGCGGCGTAGAAAGGCGGGGTCAGGATGACCAGGCCGACGGCGACCCGGGCAAATGCCCGGCGCGGGCCGGTGACGGGCGACCGAATGAAGGCGGCGAACCCGATTCCGCCGAGGATGCAGATCAACACGTAGACCGGCACGAAGAACATGTACTGGTCCGGCACGTCATAGCGCAACACAAAACCGGTGTGAACCAACAAAGCCCCCAGGACCGGCCAACGAAACAGTGGAGATATGCCCAGTTGGCCCGCTTTGATCGCGCCGAAAGCCGCGGCCGGCAGCAGCAAGTTGGGAAAGTTAAAACCGATATAGCCCACCGACAGCCCGACCAGTCGAAGCGACAGGCCCGCGCCGAGCACCCGGCCCTCAAAGGAACGCCCGAACAGGGCCGATCGCAGGACGGACTGCAGATCGCCCGATTCAAGCCATTGGGCGACGACCAGCCCGGTGTAGGGCAGCGATCCGATCAGCCAAAGACCGGCGGCCATCAGCAGATGCCCGGGGCGCATGCGCCCCCGTCGAAACCCGTGGACCGCGACGATGACCAGCAGGGGCAGGGTCAGCAGGGCCAGGTTGTGGTTGGCCAGTCCCAACCCATTCAGAAGCAATGCGGCGCACACGTATCTGGCCCGCCCCGATCGGGCAAAGACCGCCACGCACCACCATTCGGCCGACAGCAGCGCGGCTGACACCGTGTAGCACTCGGCGCGGGTGGCCATTTGCCAGAACGTGTGGGCGGTGGCCAACGACGCAGCCGACCACCATGCCGCGGTCCGGCTGCCGGTCAAGGTCCATACCCCGCCAAAGACGTTGGCCACCGCGATGGCTGCGAACACTGCGCTCACCAGCGTCACCGCGTAGGCAGGTTCGCCCCAACCGGGTCGCACCGCCAACCGCCCCAACCAATGGTGCAGCGGATGGGTCAAGGCCAATCCCAACGGGTTGATAACCTCTCCGGTGACCACGCGCAGAATGTGGTATCCCGGGTCCT
>JBHHVM010000667.1:0-1779 GCA_046754265.1 Phycisphaerae bacterium | reverse complement strand
AGCTTCACAGGCCAGGCGTGCGACACGGATGCGGATTGCTCCGGATCGCAGACGTGCATTCCCCGCCCGGATCAAGGATTCAGCATCGACTTCGCGCTGTACGATGGTTGCCCCGGCCTCGGTGGCCAGATCATCGCCGGAACCGAAGGCTCTATGACGTTTCCGGACAATGCCCTCTTCACCGTCCTCGTGGACTTCGCCGGCAACAACATTCAGACGGAAAGCACCGTTTGGTTGGGTATTGAGTTCGACAAGAACGGTGCCGGATGGGTGGTCGGTACGCCCGCATCCACCGGCTTTACTGAGAATGTTTATCAGCACCCCTTCTTCCCCTGCTTCGCCAACTTCAGCGGAACGCCGCTCTATGCGGGTTTCGACGCCAAGGTCTTTTGCTCGCCCGATCCGCCGTTTGAGCGCGAATTCCTCGCCTACTTCAATCCGGAGCTCAGCGCGCCCTTGTTCTCGCCTGGCGCCAACCAGTGGATCGCCGACGATGTGACGTTGATCGTGCCGGACTGCATTTTGACCAGCTACGAAATCGGCTCGGTAGGCGCAGCCCCCTACACCCTGACCGCGGAAATCTGGACGGGATGCAGCACGGCGAGCGTCGTTCCGGGAACCCATGGCGTCTTCCAAGGCATCGGCGGTGGATCACCCGAGCTCGCTCGCTTCAGCTTCCCTGATGGGATCCCGCTAACCAACGGCGCCAACTATTGGGTCGGATGGAGGTACAACAACGGCACCTCGGCCATCATTGCCGAGGAGCCGACCCTGGGTGAAAGCCAGGACCTCTTCGGATTGCCCGGAATCGGCTGCGGCTTCTTCTTTGGAGGCGACCCCCAGGCCTCGTTCAACATTACGATTCGCTGCCTCGGCGACGCCCCCACGGGTGCCTGCTGCGATTTGACTTCGGTCCCCGCGGGCGGCACACCGCTTTGTCGCGAGGTAACGCAGATCGCCTGCAGCGGCGATTTGTCGCGATACAACCAGGGCGCGAAATGCCCCCTGACCTGCAGCATCGACAACGGGCCGTGCATGGTTGACGCGGACTGCGGCATGGCCTGCAGTGTCGCCGGAACCCCGTGCGTTGACGCTACCGAGTGCCCCTTGGGCGAAACGTGCGACGTTCAGACCTGCTTGGAGCTGGGCGTCTCGTTCACGCCGGCCTGTGGAACCTCTGCCTGCTGCACGCCGCCCGAATATCAGGGCGGGGAAGGCTGCTTCGAATTGCAGCGGGATGAATGTTTGGCGATTACCGACGCCAACGCCAACCCCGCAGTTTGGCAGCGCGGCCTCTTCTGCAACCAGGGCAGCCAGAACTGCGTCCGCTGGGTATGCCGGGTCGCCGACCCCGCAATCGCCTGTGATCAGCCACAGCCCTTCGGTGTGGTCGGATGCGGCAACCCCAACTGTTGCGACATCATCTGCAACCAGGATCCGTTCTGCTGCGAGTTCCAATGGGACGAGCAATGCGCGGCCAGGGTCAGCCAGCCCGGCGGTTGCACGCTTAATGCTTCCAATGACGTCTGCTACGACCCCTCGCCCTCGCTCGGCGCCATTTTTGTGGACGTCTCGACGAATCGGTGCGGCAACAACGACCAGCCCTGCACCACCGACTCTGACTGCACACCGGGAGTGTGCCTCCCGCCGCGTGCCCTGATGAACACGGACGGTGCGGAATCCACTCCTGATGAATCGTTCTGCTGCGTTGGCAACGGTGGTTTCGGGGCCGTGTGGGCCAAGTTCGTCGCCCCCTCGACGTCCATGCTGATTACGACG
>JBHHVM010000666.1:0-1783 GCA_046754265.1 Phycisphaerae bacterium | reverse complement strand
CATCCGCCGCAATACCATTCACGACCGGTTCGACGGCTTTCAGGTCTGCCCAGCCAGCACGTCAGCACTGACGAATGAGACCGACGTCTATGAGAACACAGTCTACCGCGTTGGCGATGACGGGATGGAGGCCGACGGTTATTGCAGCAACGTGCGCATCTGGGGCAACACGTTTCACGACGTACTGACCGGGATATCGCTGTCCCCGACCCGCACCGGCCCGGTCTATGCCATCCGCAACGTGATCTACAACACCGGCGCGGGGAACAACGATCATTCCGGCACCGCCTTCAAGTTCATGTACCCGACTTCATCCGACGGTGCGGTCTACCTCTTCCAAAACGCCGCCGACGCCGGGCTCCCGGCAACCAGCGGTCTCATTCTGGGGGGAGAGGCCGGCACCTGGAAGAACATCGTCGCGCGCAACAACATCTGGGCCGGCACGCACTACGCGTTGGCGAGATATACCGCTGCCCAGGTGGTCGATTTCGACTATGACGACCTGTACACCACGTCACCTGACGTTTTCGTCAAGTGGGTCGGCCTGCCTAACCCCTGGCTGTCCACGCTGGCAGAGCTCCAGGCCCAGACCGGTCAGGAGATGAACGGCCTGAGCGTTGAACCCGGGTTTGCCGGCGCGGCGGACGGTGACTATCACCTTGACCCCAGCAGCAATCTCATCGATGCCGGCCTCGTCATCCCCGGCATCAACGACCAGGGCCTCCACGCCTACGAGGGCGCGGCCCCGGACATGGGTGCCTTCGAGTCGCCCCAAAACTACTTCGTCTGCGATTGCGCGACTGGCGCCGATCCCGACTGTGAACCGGGCGACGACGCCAATGCCGGCATGACAACCGCCACGCCGTGGCGCACGGTCGAAAAGGCCCGCATGCAGTTCGGCAGCCTCTCAGCCGCCGGCTCCATTCGATTCTGTCGGGGCGGCGCCTTCGACCTGTCGTCAGCCGGCGACCGGTGGATCAACTACCGCTGCACCGCCGCCAATCCCTGCACCGTGGGCGACTACACCCCGCCGTGGGCTTCGGGCGACGAAGGCCGGCCCCTCCTCACGAAGACCGCCGGCCATGCGTTTCGCCTGGGCGAGGTCGGCGACGCAGCCCACGACGAGGGCTACATCTTCGAGAACCTGGATCTGCGGTGTATGGCCTGCACGACCGACAACGGCTACGGCTTCTACCTCCACAGCGACGTGGACGACGTGACCATTGATAATGTTCTGATTGACGGGTTCGATATCGGCGTCTATCTGGGCGGCTCCAGCCCCTGTTCCGGGAGTGATCCAGACTGTGACGGACACAACGATCGGCTGGCGCTTGAGAACTGCACTATCCGCAACAGCCGGCGTCAGGGGTTCCTCGGCGGGGGCGACAACCTGGCCATCGACAACTGCTACTTCGAGGGCAACGGAACGAACCCCATCTACGACCACAACATCTACCTCAGCGATGCCGATGTATACCCTGGCGGTGGGGCCGGCGCGACCGGAATCCGGATCACCGACAACGAGCTGTACCGCTCCGCCATCGACCCGGATGGGGATTGCAGCGCCGTCTCACTGGTGGGCCACGGCAACCTGACAAACTTGCTGATTGAGGGCAACGTGATCCGCGAGGACCTGGGTCGAGCCAAGCCCACGTGTTGGGGGATCGCCGTTGACGCCGGCTACGGATCGTCTGAGCGCTTCGAGAACGTGCGTATTCGGGGCAACCGGGTCATCAACGTGGGCAGCCTGGGCATCGGCGTCTCCGCCTGCGTCGATTGTGTG
>JBHHVM010000665.1:0-1798 GCA_046754265.1 Phycisphaerae bacterium | reverse complement strand
GACGGCCTGAATCACTACATTGGAATGGCCTCTCTCCGGGACGCGGCCCGGATCGAGCGAGAGCTGGCCCCAATTGCCATGGGCGCCGTCGTGCTGCTGATAGGGGCCACCGCGTTCATCCATCGCAAGTGGTTCGCGCCCCTTACGCTGCCCGCGATCTTGTTGCCCGTGATTTTCCTCGGCGACATGTACTTCTGGTTGCGGCGCTACGGCCAGAACCTCGACCCCCGGGCGGCCCTCTCCAATGCGATCAAACCTTTCACTCCGACTGTAATCGGCCGCGGGGAAATCGGGCAGTTCGCCACCGTCGCAACCCTACGCGCGGGATTCTGGCTCGCAGTGGCGTCGTCAATCCTGATCATGGCGGGCCTCCACTTCCGGAGGCAGGCTCGTCTGGCGGCAGAGCGGGAAAGGCAGCCCGTTTGAGGCGCGCCTGCTTCATCGCCGGCGCCCTGCTGTTGGCTGGTACCGCCGGGGCCCAGCGGGCAGCGGCCACCGGCCCGCCCAGGAGCCCGGCCGAGAGCCCCCTTCGGCATTCGACCCACGCGGCGCCAGGCAACTCCCGAATCGTCGTCACCCCTCACGGACCTATTGAGCTGAAGGCGGCCCTGGCAGCGGCTCGGCCTGGCGACACCATCGAGGTCGCCGGTGGGGTGCATCGCGGCCCCTTCGTCGTTACCGCCCCCATCCGCCTCGTGGGCCGGGACCGGCCTGTCCTGGACGGAGGCGGTGAAGGGTCCGTGGTCGAGATCACTGTCCCGGGAGTCACCGTGACGGGTTTCGACATTCGTGGCAGCGGCAATACGGCGTATCTGGAGCCGTCGGGGGTCAAGGCCACGGCCAGGGTGACGGTTACAAACAACCGCTTTGATGACGTTCTCTATGGCATTAACCTAAAGGAGGCCCCCGGCAGCCGCATCGCAGGCAACGTGATTCACGGGCGTGCCATTCACATCGCCCGCAGGGGAGACGGGATCCGCATCTGGGAGAGCCCGGGCACAACAGTCGAGGGCAACGAAGTGGTTGCTGTGCGGGACGTGGTCATCTGGTACTCTCGGGACGTCGTCGTGCGGGACAATACCGTGAAGGACAGTCGTTATGGACTGCACTTCATGTACTCCCACGCCAGTGTAGTCGCGGACAACCGCTTTGAGGGTAATTCCGTCGGCGCATTTCTAATGTACAGCACAGACCTGGACATTGAGGGCAACGTCTTCAGCCGCAATCACGGCCCCAGTGGCTACGGCGTGGGCCTGAAGGACTCGGATCGAGTCAACGTGCTGGGCAATGTGTTTGCCGGCAATCGAGTGGGCCTCTATCTCGACAACACGCCGTCGAGCCTCGATGTCCACGATACGGTGGCGGACAACGTCTTCGCCTACAACGATGCCGGTATCCTGGTGCTGCCGGCCGTGAGGCGCAACAGTTTCCGGGCGAACCGATTCATAGACAACATGACCCAGGTTGATGTCACCGGGGGCGGCCGCGTCGAGGGCAATGACTGGACCCCGGGCGGAGCCGGCAACTACTGGAGCAACTACGCCGGCTTCGACTACGACGGCGACGGCGTGGGGGATCTACCCTTTCGCCTGGCGCCGGCCTTCGATCGCCTTACTGATCGGCAGCCCAGCTTGCGGCTATTCTCCCTGGGGCCCGTGGCCGCGGCCGTGGACATCGCCGGCCGGGCGTTCCCCGTGTTTGTCCGGTCGGCAATAGTCGTGGACACTGCCCCGGTGATGAACCCTGGCATGCCGCCCATCCCGGCCCCCCCAGTGGACGGGCGGCCTCTGGCCGCGGT
>JBHHVM010000664.1:0-1808 GCA_046754265.1 Phycisphaerae bacterium | reverse complement strand
TGCCAATTTGACAGTGGGTTATCGTCAGGTGGTTTGGGATGTGTTGGACCAGAGATCGCCAGGCGGCGTCAACCGGCCAAATGGGGCAATTCGAGACGGAGATTCTGACGGCCAGGAGACGTACCGGCACCCGTATCCCCGGCCGCGGCTACCGACGGACGGCTAGGGACCCACTTCTCGGCGTCTCTTGGAAGCGATCATCGCGGCGGCGGCCAGGATCATCAAGGACGAGGGCTCCGGTATAGGAAGGGCTGTGACCGGTGATCCGGTCCAGACGTTGTTGGCAATGTTTCCTTGCGCCGAGTCCACCGAGCCTGGCACGCCACTGAACAAGTCCCCGGAACTGGTGAAGCTAAGAGTGCTGCCCAGGTCGCCGACGGCGCTCGAAGAATCGCCGTTCGACGATACGGCAAAGATACCCGTGCCCGTGAACATGCTCATCGACATCCTCAAGCTGAGGGGCACGCCGGTCGGGACGTTATCAAACGGGCCGAATGCTATGGCCCCGTCAAAAGAAGTCTGGCCCTGCGGCCAAACCCCATCCAACTCGCCGTCCGCAAAAAACAAGGACGGGATTTGCAGCGTCCGGAATCCATTGAGCGTTTGATTGCCCAGCTTGACGCTAAGAGTCAAGCTGGACTGGGCGGTATCGGTGATGCCCGAAACGTCCATGAGCCCACTCAGGTCCAGATTCAAGAACACGTTGTTGAGAAAACCGGACCCCGAGAATATCACGTCGTCGATCGTGGATATTGCCGTTCCGATTCCGGTCGCATCGGTATCGTTATTGGGGTCTGTGACCGTGTAAGTTGACGAGCCGATGACGGCCACGCTGCCCGGACCCGCTGCCGCGGACCCGAACCCGGTCGTACTGTCGACATTACGAAGCTCAGCCAAACTGACCGGGTTCGAATCCGACAGCGCAGGTGTGGAGCCGTCAAAGACGCCACCGCTGTTGGCAGTCGCTTGGAGATCGACTTGGTAAAGAGGCGCTGCGAACGCCGGGGTGGCAAGCGCCAGAGCGACCACCACCTGCGCCGCCCAAAACGTCGTGGATAAGGAAGACAAAGAAGATCTGTCAACCGATTGACACACAAATGACCGCAAACGTGCGAGGTGGAACTCGCGGGCATTATGATGGACGCGGTGATCCTTCGTTCTTGACATGCTCTCACTCCCTCGATTTGCTTTGTGCCCATCCGACCCCCTCAATCCACCAGACCGGCAGGGGGCCAACTGGAGCATAAGCACCCACCATGGTAATCCCGCGCGTTTGGCTTATCAAGGACAAATACCCGGCCGCCTCCAAGAATTCTCGTGCTGGACCGATAATCCAATCCAGCCCCACCGCGGCGCCCGCAAGACCCTTCCGGCTTACGCTTCGATTACGGTGCCGTTCCGCCGGGCGATCTCCAGGACGGCGCGCGAGTCGTCGGTTTCCCATTCCTTTTCTCCGCAGGGAACCAGCTCAATGCGGGAATCGGTCTCGATTCGCAAACGCCACAGGGCTGCGATCACGTCGTGAGAACGCGGCGGTTCCAGGACGGGCGAGAGTATAACCAGGTCGATATCGCTGAGGGAATGCGCCTGGCCCGAAGCCTGCGATCCGAAAAGGACCGCCTTGCGCGTGGGGATGCCCGCGCGGGTCGCGGCCCGCAGATACTCATGCACTACGCGTTGAACTGACTCTGTAACCATGCGTAGGTCTCATTGGCTCGGGCCAGCTCACGCCGGGCCAACGCGGCGTCCATCACGGCAGGTTCGGAATCTCCGATAGCGACCTGCCAGACAATACGCCTGGAACTCCC
>JBHHVM010000663.1:0-1810 GCA_046754265.1 Phycisphaerae bacterium | reverse complement strand
GGTCACGCATAACGACTTGGGAGCATTGCTGGCCGACCGCCCCGGCCAAATCCGTGCGCTTGGCCAGCAATGCTCCCAAGTCGTTATGCGTGACCGCAGACGCCTCATCCAGCGACAGCGCAGCCTCAAAGTGCCCCACTGCGTCATCCAACCGACCCAAGGCCGACAGCGTGTTGCCCAGGTTGGTCTGGGCTTCAAGTGCATCAGGTGCTAGCCGAACCGCCTCTTGACATTCGGGCAGCGCTGCTTCGGGCTGACCCTTCAACAAAAAGTGGTTGCAAAGCGTCCAGCGTAGATCCGCCACCTCCGGTGCCGTGGCGATCATATGTTGGTACAAACTGGCGGTGTCCTTCCAGTGGACCAGATACTTCCGCGTCGCCCAAGCCTCAGCCGACACCGCCAACAGCGCCCCAGCCACGACGAGTCTTATCACGGCAGTTCGTTTCGCCAGCACCATGGCCCAACCCAGCGCCAGCAACAGCCCCACCATCGGAAAATATGTGAACCGGTCCGCGGCAATCACGTCCGTAAAACCGACCACACCCAACGCGGGAAAAATGCCCACCCAAAAGAACAACCCGCCCACCAGCAGGGCCCGTGTCCTGCGCAGCGAAAAAACCAATACGCCCGTCACAAGCATCGCCCCTATCAGACCTGCCACGACCGTGGCGTCGGTGATGCTTAGCCCATCGGGAAGCGGATAGTGCGAACTTAAACCCGCGGGCCAAAGGATCTTCAGCGGATAAAAGGCCAGGTTGTGGCACAACACCAAGAGTGTGTCCACGACGGATCGATCGGCGTCAGTCCATCCGGCCGTTCTGCCCTGGGAGATCAGGGTCACCATGGCCGACGCAGCCGCCAGGACCAGGTAGGGCACTTTCTCCAACACCGCCCGGCGCCCCAGTCGATTCATAGGCCAGTAATCGAGCAGCAGCAGCAGGATCGGCAGGGGCAGGGTCGTCGGTTTGGCCAGCAACGAAATGCCGAACAACCCAACCGAGGCCACCAGCCACCCTCGGGAGGACCGACCCACAAACAGCACGTAGCCGATCAAGCTGCCCAACCCGAAAAACGCAGCCAGCAGGTTTTTGCGCTCGCCGATCCAAGCCACCGATTCGACGCCCAAGGGATGCACTCCGAACAGCAGACCCACCAGCACCGCGGCCCAGACCCGCCCCACCAACAGGTAGATCAGCACCACGATCAGGGCTGAGTTGCCCGCGTGCAGGATCAAGCTGGTGCGGTGAAACGGTCGCAGGTTCTGCGGCGATGCCCCCATGGCACAATCAACCATCAGCGAGACCATCGACAGCGGATGGTAATAGCCCCCGACCGTGGAGGGCTCCAGCACCTCGCCGAAGAATCGCTCCGCCGACGCCCAACCGGGGTTTCGCACCAGCACGTTGTGGATCACATAGTCGTGATCGTCCGCGTGCAGCGCTTCGACCGAAAGGACGGGCCAGAAAACGAGACAGACGCCCACCGCCACCACCACCCCAGCCAACCCCACCGTCCACCCCACCGCCGGGGGGGGGTCCGCCTTAGATGCCGGGTGACCGCGGCGTCCGGACGCCGATCGACCACCAGACCCGGATTGGCGCGATGAAGAGCCCACGCTGACATTCTAACGTCCAAGTAATCATGCGCACATCCGAACCCCAAGCCCCCAAATGGTGTCACCCAACAAGAAAGCCCCGGCCAGGCCTGGCCGGGGCTTTGGATGATCCACCACAGAAACAAGACCCAACGAGCCGCGAACTTCAGTTCGCGCGGGCTCAAAATCTGTGACTAGGGTCAGACCCGCTTATGA
>JBHHVM010000662.1:0-1812 GCA_046754265.1 Phycisphaerae bacterium | reverse complement strand
TTTTTGGCTGCTGCGGACAAGGTCCGGGCCGTCCAGCTTGACTATAGCGCCCTAAGCCCGTTCGAGCGCACGGCGATGAAACGCTGGATGCTGTTCTATAGTTTCCTTCGCCGCAGTTCGCAGATGGTGGTTGAGCAGATTGCCGAGCGGCCCGGCGGTGCGTTGTCGCAGACCATTCAAGCGGGTGCCCGCACCTATGCCCCTGGCACGTTTGTGCCTCCACACGTGGCGCGCGGCACGGCGATCCCCCGACCTCCTGGCCCGGGTGGTGGCCGACGGTTTATTACCGGCCTCGGGTTGATGCACGAAGACCCCCTAAGCGCGTTTGGCGGCAGTGTGCGCGACTTCGGCGAGCAGGTGTTGGGCCGAACCGCCCCTTGGTTCAAGATTCCGGCCGAACGTATTATGAACCGTTCATTCTTCTTCGGTCGACCGCTGGACGACCTCGACCCGGCCATCCAGCGCATCATTGCCAACGTCCGGGGGATTGAGGGCGACGTGCCCGTGCTGCCGCCGTGGGCGCGCAGTTCGGCCAAGGAACTGGAGTTCCTGGCATCCGGGCTCCCGACCGCCCGCTACATCTCGACCCTTCGCACCGCCACCGATCCCCGCAAGGGCCCGGGCGCGAAATTCTTTAATATCTTCACCGGCTTGAAGATCACCGATGTCTCCGAGGCGCAGGAGTCACGGCTGAAACGGGAGGCGCTGGAGCGAAGGCTGCGGTCCATCCCAGGGGCGGGCGAATTCACGCAGACCTATCTCACCGAAGAGTCGATCCAGCAACTCGGCCCCAAGGAAGCTCAGATGGCCCGAGACGTGAAGGCACTCCTCCAACTGCAAGCCAGTCAGGCGCGCAACATCAAAAAGCGGGGGTTGCTCAACTTGCCCGCTGGTATTCCATAAGGACGCACTAATGCCCACCAACTCGAAGGTCCACAAACTCTACGCACGCCTACTCAGGCGGGGCTACTCGAAGGCCAAGGCCGCCCGAATCGCCCAGGCCAAAACGGGGCGCAGCTTACAGACGGGGCGGCGGCCGAAAAAGCGGGGCTAGGGCTTGCGGATCACCTTCGTGTGCTCGACAAGCTCTTCATACGTCGCGACCTCCCGCGCCCGAGCCGTGGGCACGCGAAACTCGACACTGCCCAGGTCGTAGACGTACTCGGCCGTGCGGACATCCAGCACACAATTCGTTCCGACGGCCAAGACGATCCCCCAGGCGGGGTTGTCCACGATATGAGTGGCAATCTTGCGCCGCACATCCTTGGAGAGCGGGTAGATGTGCTCGATGCTATCTGATGGGGCGTCATCGTAGAACCGCAGATCGGCGTTGTCGCGCGTGACCGAGCTAACGAGCCCAAACAGGCCGATTGTCTGCACCAACGTATCTTCGTCTTCGGGGGTTCGGTTGGGCTCCAGGCGGACAATTAAACAGTCGTGGTCCATGGTTTCCCCTTTAGTCATAAATCCATACGGTGACATACCACCGCCGTTTCATGCGAGTCGGTTTCAGGCGATCGACCGCAAACCGTTCTAGTGCGAGGGCCAATATGCCCCAGAAATACTTGGCCGGCGGCGGCAGGTCCACGGGGGCCCAGCGGATGCCCCCCCGACTGTTGCGCCACACCTCGACTGGCACGCACTCCTTTGAGTGTCGATTGGCAATCGTGAGAGAGATTTGCCGAGGGCGGATGCCGAAGTAGTGTCCGACAAACTCAGGGCACAGCCATATCTCGTGATTCCTGGCCCCCCGTTTTTTCCGATACCACCCCTCTTGCAGCATTAGAACGGGCGTTTCATGTTCCATTTTTC
>JBHHVM010000661.1:0-1819 GCA_046754265.1 Phycisphaerae bacterium | reverse complement strand
CGTGCCCACGCTACACGTATTGCGAGGCGCCGATAAAGGGCGCACCTTCGAGACTCCCGACGAGCCGGCCATCCTTGGCCGACTCTCCGAGCAGATTCCCCTGACCGACACCTCCGTCTCCCGAAAGCACGCCCAACTCAAACCCGAAAACGGCCATTGGGTCCTTAGCGACCTGGGCAGCTCCAACGGCACGTTGCTCAACGGCGTCCGCATACACGAGCCGGCCCGACTCAAACACGGCGACCAGATCAAGCTCGGCGCCACCCTGCTGGTCTTCAGCGGCGAGGACGCCGGCGAAGGGTTCGGCGGACCCCAGGCATTGCAGGACATGGTCCAGATGGACTCGGACGGCGGCAAGATGGACTCGTCCATTCTGGCCGCAGTGTCCAGCAGCGAGGACAGCTTGGTCCTGGCCACGCCGGAGACCGCCGATGCCGTTCACGCCTGGACGGTCATGTATCAGGTCGCCGAAATCGTCGCGGCCGGCCTGAGCGTCAGCGCCTTTCTGGAACGTGTGGCCGACACCCTCGCCGATCATCTTTTCGCCGACCGCGTGTTGATTTTGATGCGCGATAACCCCGACGCCGACTTCAAGACCCAGGCGATTAGGCTGCAGGCCAAGAACAAAGAAAAAGCTCAAGGTAAACAGGCCAAAATCACGGCCTCCAAGACCATCATCAAACACGTTGCCCAAACCAAACAAGGCGTCCTGTGCGCCAACGCCATGGCCGACGAGCGGTTCGCCGATCGCACCAAGGAGGGCAGCATCCACCGGCTCGGCCTGCGCAGCGTCATCTGCGTGCCCATCGTGGCCCACGACGAAGTCCACGGCGTGATCCACCTGGACACATCCATGTCGCACCACACCTACACCAACGAGCAACTTCGGCTGGTGACCGCCATCGGACGGATGACCGGCCTGGCCATTGAAAACGCCCGCCTCATCGAGACCCGCTTGGCCCACGAGCGCCTGGCCGGCGTGGGCGAAACCGTCGCCCACCTGTCGCACTACATCCGAAACATCCTGCAAGGCATCGGGGGCGGGGCGGACGTGCTGGAAATGGGCATTCGGAACAAGAACCTCGAACCGGTCGAAGAAGGCTGGAAGATCATCCAGCGAAACTTGGACCGCACCTATCAACTGACCACCAACATGCTCAGCTTCAGCAAAGAGCGCCAGCCCGCCATCGAGTTGGGCCAACTCAATCGGGCGGTCGAAGAAGCCATCGCCATGGTGCAGCGCCGGGCCGACGAGCGTGAAGTCATGCTGTTGACCGAACTCGGCGAGGACTTGCCCGCCCTTCCGCTGGACCTGGAGGGCATCACTCAAGTGGTGACCAACATCCTCAACAATGCGCTGGACGCCGCCCACGTCGGCACGGGGCGCGTCAACGTGCGGACTCGCTACCAAATCGAAGCGGAGCGCGTCACCCTCTCCATCGCCGACAACGGCCCGGGCATCCCCGCCGACCAGATCGATCACATTTTCGACGCCTTCCACTCCACCAAGGGCCACAGCGGGACCGGGCTGGGCCTGGCTGCCGCCCGAAAAATCATCCACGAACTCCACGGCCAGATCGAGGTCCAAAGCCAACCCGGCGAGGGCACCACGTTTCATATCCATCTGCCCGTCGGAACCATCCGCCTGAAAGACAGCCACAAGACCCAAGGCCCAGCCAAGTGACAGCGTCTCGTCGGCCCACCCCAGACGCGCCGGTGCTCCCAGGCACGCCCCATGGGGTTTGATTTTCACCGGGGGGGCGTATACCTTGACGTCGCGGAGCGCCTCAACAAGGCGAAGGATCTCGAGAAGATCCAG
>JBHHVM010000660.1:0-1825 GCA_046754265.1 Phycisphaerae bacterium | reverse complement strand
GTCCGCCCAGACCTGCATGTGCGCGTTGGGCGGTAACGATTCCTGCCGCCCGGCGACGTAGTCCTTGACGATGCGGGCGATGTTCGAGGTGTCCTGGTGTTGGGTCTTGTAGACGGCCACCATGGTGGCGGGCTGGCCGTTGAACCAGCCGCGCTTGGGCGTTTCCTCAAATGTGTCCCGCACCGCGGCGATTTGCCCCAGACGCACCAGCGTGCCGTCCGGCGCGGAGATGACCGCCAACTGCTCAAACTCGGCCCCGGTGCGGCGCTGGCCTGTGGTCCGCAGAATCAGCGTCTGATTGGCGGTCCGCAACGTCCCGGCCGGCAGGTCCACGCTGCCGCGTTTCACCGCGGCGATCACGTCGGCAAAGGAAAGCCCGTAGCGCTGCAAAGACTCTTCCGACACCTCGATGGATATCTCGTAATCCCGAACGCCCAGCAGCGAAATCTGGGAGATGCCGGCATTGGCCAATAGATCGTCGCGGGTTTGTTCAGCCAGGGATTTGAGCGTTCGCTCGGGGAGGTCGCCGCTGATGGCGATGTTGATCACCTGCTGGCGCAACACCCATTCGGACACCACCGGGTCTTGAGCTCCAGCCGGGAAAGTGGTGATCCGATCGACCTGGTCCTGAATGTTCTTGAGCACCCGGCCCGGGTCGCCCACGTCGGTTTGCAGGACGGCGTACACCGTGCTGCGGCCCTCCGTGGACGATGATGACACTTCGCGGATTCCCGGCAGGCCCTTGATGGCCTTCTCAACCTTGACCGTGATGCTCTCTTCGACGTCGATGGGGCCGGCGCCCGGATAGAGCGTGTCGATACCGATGTGGCCAATGGTGTAGACCGGGTAGGTTTCGCGCACCATCCCGCGAACGGACAGATAGCCGCCCGCCAAAATGCAGACCATCGCCAGATTGGCCATCACCGGATTGCGGACACCAAGGGCAATCAGGCTGGCCAGTGGCCGCCTCATTTTAGTTGGCCCCGATGGGCGCCCTGTTCAGGTCGAAAACGATAGGATAGGAAGTGATCTGGGCGACAAGACCCGCCACCAGCTTGGCCGGGTGGACCACCGGGCCTTCCACGTCGCCCAGGCGTTCCAGGGCCGCGGCCGTCGCTCGCCCGGAACGCATTCGCAAGGTCATCCCCGCCACCGGGCGCGGCAACGGCGAAAGGATGATTCGCTCACCCGGTTTGAGTTCGCACCGAGCGCTGACCAACCGGTTGGAAAGCCGCTCGTCGCGCTGCCGGCCGGCAAAATCCACCAGCACGTGGTCCTTGACGTTTCGCAGAATGGGCACCTGTCGCAAGGCCAGCCGCCCGATCTGACCGTCCACCGAGTTGGGGTCCGGTTCGAAAACATAGATCATGTTGTCTTCGTGGATGACACTTCGCGGCACCACCAGGGCGTCGGCAAGCGGCTGGGCTGGAATCGCCGCCGAGCAGAACATCCCGATGGAAAGGGCCGGCTTGCCCACCGCTTCGCTGGAGCGCACTTCCTCCAGCGACTGGGGCACCTCAATAACCAGCCTGGCGGTGCGGGTAATTTCGTCGTGACGCTCCAGCCGGGTGACCTGACCGGCCCAACTGTACTGTTGGTCGTGCAACGTCCAGGTGACGGTCACAGCGGGCGGTTCACCCAGGTCGCCACCGATGGCCCGGGCATAGGCCCGACGATCGGTCCATTGGAATTCGGCAGGGTCCAGGACCGCGGGCAGCTCCAGGGCCGACAGATCGGTCAGGGCCGCGATTTGCAGATGTGCCGTCACCACCTGCGAGGCCTTGGCCAAGACCGTGCCCACCCGAGCATTGAAGGGGCAGACTAT
>JBHHVM010000659.1:0-1830 GCA_046754265.1 Phycisphaerae bacterium | reverse complement strand
AATTCTATCCGACGACCTATCTGGGCGCCGAATCAACGGGCCGGCTGGTCGGCGCGGTCATGGGCACGCACGATCACCGCAAGGGCTGGATCAACCGCGTGGCCGTGCATCCGGATTGGCAACGGCGCGGGGTCGGGCGACTGTTGGTGGAGGCCTGCGAAGAAGCGCTGCAGGCGGCCGGGATGGAGATCATTTCAGCCTTGATCGAGCAGGGCAACGAACGGTCGCGCCGGTTGTTCGAGCGGTGCGGATACGTTGACGACGTCCCGGTCCATTATTATCGCAAACGCCGTCGAACAGACATTTGAAGCCGGTTGAGCCCAAGCGGTCGCTCAACCGGGTCAATGGGTGCCGCAAGAAGGTCATTTACAGCTTGGCATCGAGGCGTTAACGTGGTTCTGAACAATAGAAAGGAACCGCCTCGAACCCACTATGAAGCCCCACACTGAGTTGCCTCAAAAATTTGCTGATTTAGGCCTGGATGTCCGTCTGCTCAAGGCAGTCGCCAAAATGGGGTTCACCGACCCCAGCGAGATTCAAACGGCCCTGATCCCCCCCGCGTTGACCGGCGGGGACATTCTGGGGCAGGCCCGCACCGGCACGGGCAAGACGGCGGCGTTCGGGCTGCCCATCCTTCAGCAGTTGGACGATACCCCGGAGCTCCAGGCCATCTGTTTATGCCCCACGCGGGAATTGGCCGTGCAAGTGGCGGCCGAGATTCGGCGCCTGGCTGAGTTCACGCAGTTCAAATGCGTGCCGGTCTATGGCGGGCAGAAGATATCCCACCAACTGCACCTGCTGGGCAAACGGAAGGATGTTGTGGTGGGCACGCCGGGCCGGATGCTGGACCTGCTGCGCCGCCGGGCGATCAACTTCGACCACGTCAAGGTGGCCGTCCTCGACGAAGTGGACCGCATGTTGGACATCGGATTCCGCGACGACATCAAGGCCATTCTTTCGCGGATTAAGGGGGAGCATCAGACCATCTTCGTGTCGGCCACCATCGACGAGGAGATCAACCGGTTGGCGCGGAAGTACATGCGCGACCCGCTGGAGATCGACGTGTCGCGGGACGTGCTGACCGTCGAGGAGACCGACCAGTTTTATTGCAGCGTTGAGCGGATCGACAAATACAAGTTGTTGAAGCTGATTCTATTGCAGGAAAAACCCAAGCTGGCCATCGTGTTCTGCAACACCAAACACGCGGTGCGAAAGCTGGCCAAAAAGCTGCACACCGACGGCATCGCCAGCAAGGAGATCCACGGCGACCTGGTGCAGCAAAAACGCGAACGGGTGATGGACCGCTTCCGGCGTCACAGCATCAAGGTCCTGATCGCTACCGATCTGGCTGCTAGGGGCATCGACGTCTCTGCCATCACGCACATCATCAACTACGACATTCCCCAGGACACCGAGGTCTATATTCACCGCATCGGGCGAACCGGACGCATGGGTGCCCGGGGCCGGGCCATCACCTTCGTCACCCGCGAAGAAGGCAAGGAACTGACCCTGGTGGAGAAACTCATCAATCAGGAGATCACCAAGCTGACGGTGGAGGGTTTTGTCCCCAGGCCCATTCCCCAGGCGCCGTCGGTGCCCGAAGCCCCGCCTCACGCCCGTCACCGCGAAGCGGTGTTCTCCAACCCGGGCCAGGGGGGCGACCTGCCGGCCAAAGCGCCGCCCAAGACGTTGGGCAGCAAGTTCAAGACCCGCCGCCGGCGGCGGATCTAAGCTGGGCCGGCCAGCAACCCGGAGATGCCCGGATTGCCCCGCAAGGGTGCATGACAGTTTAGGCGGCCCAAAGTAGGGCAGGGGTGGCACGGTCTGGCG
>JBHHVM010000658.1:0-1833 GCA_046754265.1 Phycisphaerae bacterium | reverse complement strand
ATTCTATCGGTGGACATTGCAGATATCAGCGTGGCCGGCGTGGCCAACGCCGCCAACGTCGGTGCCCAGTTGCAGGCTGAGCAGGCCGAAGCCGACAAGCGCCGCTACCAGGCCGAGGCCGAAAAACGCCGGGCGATGCCCATCGCCCGCGAAGCCGAAATGCGGGCGGTCGTCGAAGAGAACCGGGCCAAGGTCGTCGAAGCCGAAGCCCAAGTGCCCCTGGCCATGGCCGAGGCCTTCCGCAGCGGAAACCTGGGCATCATGGACTACTACCGCATGAAGAACATCGAGGCGGATACCGGCATGAGACGATCCATCGGCGGGGACGAGCCCTCCCGAGGCGACGACAAGAAAACCTAACTTGAAGGTCAGGGCATCGACCTGAGCAGAACCGGACAAGTGGCAGGGGTCCCCCGCAGGCGGACCCGTGCGGAGTTGACACCGGCATGAGTCACATTCTGGCACAATTGGCCCAGGACCTGGACAACGGTAGAGGCTGGGGCGGATTGCTCTATCTGTTGATCCTGATCGTCCTGCCCATCGTCAACGCAATCAAAGACAGGTACGTCGAGCGAGTCGCGGGCAATAAGAAGAAACCCATTGCCGGAGCGGATCCACAGAGTCGCCGCACGCCTCGGCTTCGCCCGGTGGAACCCAATTTGCCCACCGCCAAACCGCTGCGGCCCCCGGGCCCCAGACCGCCGACCGGGCCGACCCGCGCTCCCAGGCTTCGACCCGTGCAACCGCCGGCCAAGACCGACCAGGATGCCCCGATAGCGATTCCCATACCGCCGTTCGCCAAGGCGCCCCGCCCGCCGGTCCGGCCGGCACGGCCCGCCCGACCGCCGGCCAAAGCATCGCCTGAGGCTCGGGCCCGGGCAGCCAAACTGGCCCACGCCCGCATGATCGAACAGCACTCGGTCGGCGGGATTCACACGAGCGAGGTAGCCCCGAACATCGACCTCCATGCCGCAGACCCCACCGTCAAGGTCCACGACGTGGACCCCGACGTCCACGTGGGCGACCTGGGCATCGGAGTCAACGTCCATGAATTGACCGACTTGGCTGTACCGGACCTGCTACCCCGGGGTCGGCAACTGGTCATGGGCCGACTCACGGCCGCCCGCATGCGGGAAGCCATCATACTCAACGAAGTCCTGGGCCAGCCGGTGGGGCTTCGCGATCCGATGAAACCGCCGGGGCGTAACCTCTAACAACCTGTGACCCATAAGGTTACATATCTTTCCCCGAGGCGATTAACCTGCCGGCCCGGTCGGGGTATAACCCCAGGGGCAAACGCCCGGCTCAGCCCACGCGCCAGGGGCGGACCCCAGGCCTGGCCGGACCGATAGTACCCGTGACGAAGCGACTACCGAACCAGGCCTCGACCTTGAAAGACGGCGGATGAGCCTCGGCGAAATACTGGTCCAGCGACAGAAGATCACCCCCGAGCAGCTTGAAGAAGCCAAGGCTGCCCGCAAGGGGCCCCACGATCGGATCGAACGCATCCTGATCGAGCGGGGATTCGTGCGCGAGCGCGACGTGCTGGAGATCATCGGCGAGCAGCTTTCCATCCCGGTGGTCGACCTCTCCAGCCTCAAGATCGACCCGGAGCTGCTCAAGCTCATCCCCTCCAAGGTGGTCCACCGCTATCGCATGATCCCCATCGGGCGGCGCAACGGCACCATCCAGATCGCCACCGCCAACGCCTTCGACCTCTACGCCTTCGACGAGTTGCGCATGCTGACCGGCACGAAAATTGAACCCGTGCTGGCCTCCGAAGCCGAGATTCAGCGGGTCATCAAACAGTATTACGGCGTGGGCGGCCAGGTC
>JBHHVM010000657.1:0-1836 GCA_046754265.1 Phycisphaerae bacterium | reverse complement strand
GCCTCGCGGCTGAGCCCGTCGAAGAGCGTCCAGGTGGCTGCCAGGTTGGTGGTGTGCTGGCTGAACGAGTTGGTATTCACGGTGCTCAAGTCATTCGCATTGAGCCCCAAGAGCGGAGCAGCCAAGAATTGGACGACTGTTGAGATGTCCAGGCTTTGGAGATTGGTGGGCAGGGTTGGGATGGACTGTTGAAAGGGGACGGTAAAACCGCCGCCGGTGCTGGGCGATTGAAACGTACGGCGGTCGATGTGGCCCAATGTAATCGTGGGAAAGTATACCGAACGGGCCTCGGCGATGCGAGCCAGGGCCTGGTCGATCCGGGCCCGGGCGGCGTGGATGTCCGGGTTGAAGCGCAACCCGATCGAACGGGCCTCTTCCAAGGTCAGCACACCGGGGGTGATCAGGGCTTCGGGCCAATCTCGCGGTGAGGCCGGGGCCACACGCCGCTTCCAGGTCTTGTCTTCTTCGGGCAAGCGCGCCAGGGCCGCCGATCGGCGCTGCATGATGGTCTCAATGCTGTCCAGTTCCGCCCGGCAGCCGGCCAGAAAGGACAGGCCGAGGATTGCCACCGTCGACAGGCATCGAAGCGATGCCGCGGGAGAACCCGACATACGGCGATGTTGGCGTGCATGGTTCATGGGCGCGGTCATCCTAGCCCGCAGGAATAGCCTCGGTCGAATCCATGGCCGATTGTTCGACGGCTTCAGCCGACGGGAACGGCCCGCCGGCGTACAACCAGCGGGTCAATCGCCGCAGGTCGTTGACCACCAGGTACAGGGCTGGCACTACCAGCAGCGTCAACGAGGTCGCCACAGCCAGGCCAAACGCCAAGGAAATGGCCATAGGTATCAACTGGGTGGCCTGCGAGGAACGCTCGAACAGCAACGGCATCAGGCCGGCCACCGTGGTGACGGTGGTCAGAATCACCGCCCGGAACCGCGACACACCGCCGTCCACGATGGCATCGAATACCGGCAGCCCCGCCCGCACGTTGCGGTTGATATGCACGATCAGGACCAATGCGTCGTTGACCACCACGCCGGTCAAGGCCACCGCCCCGAAGACGCTGAGCAGCGTCAGGCTGTACCCCATGATCACATGTCCGACGGCCACACCGACCATGCCCAACGGAATGGCAGCCGTGATGATCAGCGGTTGGACGTAGGAACGCATCATCGAGGCCAGGATCGCATAAATGGCCACCAGGGCCATAAAATACCCGGTCTTCAAGCTGCCCATCGATTCGCGCATCTGGGCCCATTGCCCGCCCAGTGAGAAGCTCAGCTCCGCTTCCGGGGCCTGGACCGCCATGCGTTGCTCCATGTCCGGCAGAAAAGCTGCGGACATGTCCGCCAGAATATCTTCAGTGCTGGCCAAGCGTTCGTCCACGTTGGCCTTGATGCGCACCCTCCGCCGCCCGTCCTGTCGCCAAATGGTTGAATAGCCCCGCACCATCTTGACGCTGGCGGCCTCACTGAAGGGAATCTCTTGGCCGCCCAAGGTCCGCACCCGCATGCCTTCGACGTCTGACAGGCTGCGCCGCTGGTCGCGCGGATAGCGGACCTGCACCTTGACTTCCGACCCCGCCCGAAGCAAGCGAACGGCTTCACCGCCGTGAAACCCTTCGCGGAGCTGCACGGCCAAGTCCGCCTCCGCCAAGCCCAACGTCCGGGCCAGCGGCTTGAGGCTGACCTGCATCTCCAACTTGCCTGGGATCAGATCGACTTCGATCTCGCTCACTCCGGCGTAGGCTGCCAAGTGCCGGCGAACCTGTTCGCCCGCCAGGGCCAACTGTTCCAAGTTCTTTCCGTGAAGGCGGATTTCGAGAGGCTTTTC
>JBHHVM010000656.1:0-1846 GCA_046754265.1 Phycisphaerae bacterium | reverse complement strand
GCGTGCCCGACGAGTGCGACCTGGCCGACGGCACCAGCGCCGACTGCAACGCCAACGATCGGCCCGATCTGTGCGACATCGCCCTGGGCGACAGTCCCGACTGCGACGGCGACGCCCAGCCCGACCCCTGCCAATCGGACATCGATGCCGACGGGATCATCGACCCCTGCGACAACTGCCCCAGAAGGTCCAACCCCACCCAGGGCGATATTGACGCGGACGGAATCGGCGATCTCTGCGACACCACCCCATTGGGCCCAACCGGCACCGGGGCCGTCGAAGCCCGGGGGCGGGTCGGGTCGCAACCCCTGGGCCCCTGCGGGACCGGAACATGCAGCCCGGGGTGCTGGCCTGTGGTCGGTCTGGGGCTGGCCTGGTGGGTCCGCAGGCCGCGGCGGGGCCTCATGCGGAACCGAATCCCCTGACCCCGGCCCGTCGCCCCGTACACCCCCTGCGCCGTCCCTTGCCCAGCCGGGGTTGCCGTGCTATATTGGTGGGCTCGATCCAGAACGACGCAGGAGCCGTTTTGACCGACCGTTGGCCGAGATTCAAAGGACGCGACGATGCATTACCCCAGACGCAACAGCAGAGTCAAACGGGCCCGCAAACAGGGCTTTCGCGCTCGCATGCGGACACCCGGCGGGCGGAAGATGATCAAGCGCCAACGCGCCAAAGGCCGTCATCGCATCGGCGTCGAGATGTAACGGGGGAGCGGTTCGAGTTACCAGTGGCGAATTCAGAGTTGGGATTGCCCAAGGCGGCGACCCCAACTTTTTCATGCGCCCAGCCAGGGCGCAAATATGTGGCACCCAGGACGCATCGCGTCCTGCTAACCGGTGAGTCAGACCGGTCCCACACAAGCTCTGTTAGAGCTCCTTACACGTTCGACTTCAACTCGTTGGCCTTGTCCGTCTTTTCCCAGGTGAAATCCGGCAGCTCGCGCCCGAAGTGACCGTGCCGGGCCGTCTGCAGGTAGATCGGGCGAAGCAGATTGAGGTGCTCGATGATGCCATGGGGCGTTAGGGGGAACACTTCGCGGACCGCTTTGATCAGGGCCTCTTCCGCGACCGTCCCGGTACCGGACGTATCGACCAGGACGCTGACCGGATCCGCCACGCCGATTGCGTAAGCCAGTTGCACCTCCGCTTGCCGGGCTAATCCCGCCGCCACGATGTTCTTGGCAATATACCGGGCCATGTACGTGGCTGAGCGGTCCACCTTCGAGGGGTCCTTGCCGCTGAACGCCCCGCCCCCATGCCGGCCTCGCCCGCCGTAGGTGTCCACGATGATCTTGCGACCGGTCACGCCCGAGTCGCCGTGCGGGCCGCCGATGACGAACCGCCCGGTGGGGTTGATGTGAAAACAGATACCCTCCGACCATAGCTCGGGGCATTCCGCCTTGACCACCGGCTTAATGGCTTGATCGATGATTTGGCGGGTCGCCGCCTCGCTTAGATTGTGGGTGGCCTGATCCACAGCCTCCTCGCTGTGCTGCGTGCTAAGCACGATGGTGTCGATAGCCTGAGGCTTGCCCTGGTCGTACAACACCGTGACCTGGCTCTTGGAATCGGGCCGAAGCCATCCAATCTCGCCCGATTGCCGCAACTCCGCCAGTCGCTCCATCAATCGGTGCGAAAGATGAATCGGCAACGGCATCAGCGTTTTCGTCTCGTTACAGGCAAAGCCGAACATCAGCCCCTGGTCACCGGCCCCCTGCTGGGTGTGCAGGCCTTCGCCCTCGGTCACCCCTTGGCTGATGTCGGCCGATTGGGAGTGCAGCGCCCGGATCACCGCGCAACTGCGGTGGTCGAAACCCCCGGCTGCATCGTCATAGCCGATATCCTCG
>JBHHVM010000655.1:0-1849 GCA_046754265.1 Phycisphaerae bacterium | reverse complement strand
GACGGGACGGTGGCTCAACTCGACAAGATATGCGACCTGGCGGAGCGGTACGACGCCCTGGTGATGGTAGATGACTGCCATTGCACCGGGTTTATGGGCCGAACGGGGCGGGGGTCCACCGAGCATTGCGGGGTGATGGGCCGAGTGGATGTCATCACCTCGACGCTGGGCAAGGCGCTGGGCGGGGCGTCGGGGGGGTTCACCACGGGCCGGGCCGAGATCATCGAACTGCTACGGCAGCGGTCGCGCCCCTACCTGTTCAGCAACACGGTGTCGCCGGTGGTGGTCAAGGCGTCGATTGTGGTGATGGATTTGTTGACCGAATCCACGGAATTGCGGGACAAGGTTGAAGCCAACACGCGGCGGTTTCGCAAGGGGATGACCGAGGCTGGTTTCGACATCAAGCCCGGGAGCCATCCCATTGTGCCGATCATGTTGTACAACGCCAAGTTGGCACAAGACATGGCCCGCGATTTGTACGAGGAGGGGGTTTACGTCATCGGGTTTTTCTATCCGGTGGTGGCCAAGGGGCAGGCACGGATTCGCGTGCAGCTTTCTGCAGCTCACCAAGTCAGTCATGTCGATCGGGCCGTTGAAGCGTTTACCAAGGTTGGAAGCAAGTATGACATTCTGGGAAAGAGTAAGGACGATGTCATCGCCCGGTACGGCGACTAGGAGGTTGTGCCAACGTCAAGCCGATCAAAGCTGGGCGGCCTCGCTGTAGTTGGTTGTTTCAAGCACTTCGATGCTGGTTTCCGCGAGTATTTCGTCGGTCGAGTTGTCCAAGAGGGTCACAGTCACCCGGCCCGGTGCGGTATCTACCGGGAGATCGAATACGATGGACGTGCAGGAGGTGCTGAGTGTATCGGTGCAGGATTCGATTTGATAGGCCACCCTCGTGTCGCCGACCAGGACGACGGGGTCGGCATCTACGGACAGATCGTTGATTTCGAACCTGAGGGAGGCATCGGCTGCGATCAGCGGATCGGTGTCTTGTATATCCGGCGGCAGCTTGATGGGTTCTTTGGGTCTATCCGGGTCCTCCGCATCGCACCCCATGCCGGGTTGCCGTCCGGGGATACAGGGTAGGGGCTCGTCAAGGTCAGGAAGGGCCCCGCTGCCGGCTCCGCCGCCGCCGCCACCGCCGCCGGCAACCGATGTAGCGCACCCCAAGGCGAACAACGACGTCGCCAGGGCGCATATTACAAACAGATGGAAGGCTGAGTAGCGATTCATGGTCGGCGACCTCCGTACGTCGCTGCGACGCGTTTGTCAAACTGATCCACAAGCTCGTCCAGGGCAAGATCGGGAGGATCCTGGTCGGCGGCCATCTTGCTGAACCGGGCCCGTAGGTCCGTGGCCACTCGCCTATTGCCCAACTCAAGCTCTGCCCACGCCCTGATCATGATACTCCACCTGCTGCCGGCGTCGGCTTCAAGTCCTTGCATTGAGGACCTTCGGGCAGCCTCATAGTTTCGCACGCGAAGCTCGGCCAGGGCCAGGGTCTCCAGCGCATAGACATCGTCTGGTGCGGTTGCTTCATATGCTTGTCGAGCCAGGATCGCCGCTCGATCGTAATCCCGCACGGTTGCCGGCTGGGCGGTCAGGTAGATCCAGGCCATGTTGTTGAGGGCGGAGATACGGACCTCGTCGCGTTTATTCTTCTCGGCGTGTTCCAGAGCCTGCTCATAGGCCTTGAGGGCTTCGTTTGGCCGACCAAGCCGGTCTAGAACTCGCCCAACGCTGACCAGGACGGTGCCCTTTAGCAGGTCACTGAGTGTCAGGCAGGTGTTAAAGGCGGTCAAGGCCTGAGGAAGTTCCCCCAGGCTTTCCAGGCACAGGCCCAGGT
>JBHHVM010000654.1:0-1852 GCA_046754265.1 Phycisphaerae bacterium | reverse complement strand
AGTCGGGACCGATACGCTGAGGTTTTGGTATGCATCGCCTTGACGCCCCACGACGTGTCTCGTTGGAGCCATCCATGTCCGAGCGAGTGTCCATCCGAGCATCTTTGGGTTTGGTCCTTGGTGTGGCCCTGGTCGGTTCGGGCGCCTGCCGCAAGCACCAGCCGCCGCCGCCGGTGGCGCGAAACCTGGGGACCGCCGATCGACCCCTGGTGCCCGTGGCCAGGCTGGCCGGCGATCGGGAGATTCTCAAAGGGCGGGCGGCTCCGATTCGGGCATCTGACATTTCCGACGAAGAGATTGCCCAGGCTGATGCCAAACCGGATGAAGCGGCCGCGGCCCAGGAACTCAGCGAGGAAGATGCCGACCTGCTCGAAGAACTGGTCGAACTGATCGCCACGGCTGCTGCCGAGGAAAATTACGACGAGCTGGGCGATTACCTGGTGGAAGACCATCGCGATGCCGTGCTCACGCTGGTGCAAGCGGGGCGAAAGCTGGACACCGCCCTGGCGGATTTTGACGAGGCCCTGCCCGATGACGCTACGGATAGCCGGTCTCAAGCCAAGGCCCTGTTGGCCGACGCCGCAGGCGGTACCGGGCTGTTCGCGGTGTTGGCAGCCATGGCGGCTGAACCGCCCGACGACGGCGAGGACTCACCCGCGTCGGCCGTGACCCTGGTCAGCCTTCGAATGACAGATAGCGACACAGCCGCCGGGGCCTTGACGACCGAGGGGCTCAGCTTGCCGGTCGAGTTTGCCCTGATCGACGACGAGTGGTTCATGCGGCTGCCCGACACGCTGGTCGATCTCGAAACGGTCGAGGCAGTCAACGGGCTGGCCGATCTGCTGGCCTCCAAGCTCGGCGACCTGACCGATCGGCTGGACGACGGCAGCCTGGACGCCGGCGATGTGGGGGCTGAAATCGCCACGGCTTCGTCCGAAGTGAAATCGGCGGCGACCGAGTTGGCCCCGGTCGTCAAACGGCTGGAGGCCTTGGCCCAGGCGGAGGCGAGCGGTGATGTCCTGCCGGCGGGTGAGGAACCCTCGAAGGAGAATACCACCCTGATCGAAGAGCTGGTCGAGCTTTTCGGCGAGGCTATCACCGAAAGGCGTTTTGGCGATCTGATCGAGTTATTCGTCCCCGACCAGCAGGACCGGGCTGAGGCGTTGTACCCAGCCATCGGTCGCCTGCTGATAGCCGCGGACGGTCTGGCTGACGCGTTGGAGGATTCGGACGCCGAGAGCGCCGATCAGGTTCGAATTGCTGCAGGGATGATGGCGCCGACGCTTTCAACTGAAGACCTGCGCATGACCGGCCCCAACCAGGCCATGGCGGTCAGCACCCACGCGGATCGGCCGGTGCCGGTTCACTATGAGTACGTGGACGATGAGTGGTACTACAGCAATTCAGCCCTGCCAGCCGACGCAGACCAAGCCAAGGCCCTGGCCGACCGGCTTACCGACGCAGCCGACCAGATTGAGGACTTGACCGGGCAGGTTGAAGATGATTCGGTCGCCGGAGCCGATGTGTTGACCAAGTTCCAGGCCATTATCTTGGGCCTGCGACCTCAAGCCGAAGACAAACCCGAATCGGAGGAGCAGGCCGACGAGAACGACGACGACCAGGATGGTGACCACGACGAGGCTGATGACGATCACGAGGCGGGTGACCACGACGAGGCTGACGACGATCACGAATCCGGTGATGACCATGAGGCTGATGGAGACGACCAAGATAGCGAGAGCCCGGACGACGATCAGGCCGATGAAAAGGACAAGGACAGCCAGGCGGCCCCGGCAACGCCGCCGGCCAAGCCCAAACCCAGCAAGCGACGCGGCTTCGGTAACTGACGGAC
>JBHHVM010000653.1:0-1859 GCA_046754265.1 Phycisphaerae bacterium | reverse complement strand
GTCCCACCGTGCGGCCAACACGAACGTGCTAACGCCGACCCCCAGGGATTGGCAGGCACGTTGGAAGGCGCGGACCGCCTGTTGTTCGGTGATCTTTTCGCCGGCCAGCGAACCGACCTGGCTGCCTTTGTGCAGGAATTCGATCATGGGGGCCTGGCCGAGGAAATCCACGACTCGGATCTGGTCGTGAATGTTGTAGCGGTAGAACCCGGCGGAGGTGGTCAGGAGGATCAGGTATTCCTGCCCGATTTCCAACTGGTGCGATCGCAAGACGGTGGGTTTAGCGTCTTCGGCCTGTTCGACGGGTATGAACTCGAAGAAGCTGGCGGTGAACTCCAAAACACCGGCGGCTGTGCCGTCGGCGATGGGGATGGACATGCGCCCTTCGCTGGCCAACAGGCCGATGTCACGCACAGGCACCGACCCGAAGAATTCGGGGAAGTCCTGCAAGTAGAGCCCCATAGTGCCGCCGGTCCAGTTGGCGATGAAGCCCAGGTCCCAAACATCTTTGGGCAGGAGTCGGCCGGTGCGGTTGGCAGTTTTCTGAAGCTTGGCGGCCCGGTCGGCGTCGGGTTGTAAGGTAGGCTCAAGTTCCGTCCGCACGGCCTGGGGGACGTCGCCGGGCGGGCTGAGGGTTCCCTGGCGAATGTCGCGAATGATGCGATCGGCGTGTTGGTCGGCTATGCGAGCGATGCGCAGGTGGGTGGCTGGGTTGGCGGTGATCATGAAACCGACCGATCCGGCCATGGCCAGGCGGGCGATGGTGTAGTAGCGGGCGTCGGCGTGTTTGATATATCCCACGCACGGTGGGGTGGCGTAGTAGCGGCGGACGATGCGTTTTTGCGTGGAGGCCATCAGCCCGGTGATGGCCCCGCAGGGGATGCCGGCCGAGGTGGTGCTCTCGTCCATTGGGCTGGTGACCTGGACGATGGGCTTAAGCAGGGCTGAGGGGTGATCGATCAGCGCTTTGACGCCGAAGGCGTTCCAGCCCCGGCGATAGTCGGCCAGGAATCGGTCGGTGACGGGAATATACTTGGGTTCGTCAGTGGTGCCGCTGGTCAGGGCAAACATGTGGACGCGCTGACCTTGGCCGAACATGGCTGATAAGTCGCCGTCTTTGACGCGCTGAATGTAGGGGGCCAAGTCTTGATAGCTGCTGACCGGGACTTGCCGGGCAAAGTCGGCATAGTTGGCGATGTTGTTAAAACCGTGGTCGGCTCCGTAGGCGCTGCCGGCGTTTTTGCGAATGTGCTGGAGGAGCACTCGTTCCTGCAGGGCGGTTGCCTCCTGGGAGGCGTGCAGCAGGCGATTGAGCACGCGGCGGGCGTGTGCCCGAGCCGCGTAGGCCATTACCTTGTCCAGGGTTTTGCCGGCGGCCATGGGTCGGTGTCTCCAGTCGGCGATATTCTAGCCCAAGCTGGCAGCTACGCCTACGCGCGACGCCGGACGGTCAGGGCGGGGGTCGATTGGGGATGGGGGGTGGGTCGAGGGCAAGCATTTGCCGAGCCCGGTCAAGGTCGATGACGTGCTGGAGGGGGTCGTGAGCTTGGCTGAGCGTCTGGTGTGTGACGGCATCGGCCAAATGGAAGGGGCCTACCTGCGTGCGGGTCAGGGCGGTGAGACATCCGCCGGTGCCCAGGGCCTGCCCCAGGTCGCGGATCAGGGCCCGGACGTAGGTTCCGCGCCCGCAGGCCATCTCGAAGTCCAGTTCGGGCCAGTCGTATCGGCGGAGGACCAGCCAATAGATGTGGGCGGACCGGGCCCGGAGGGTGGGCGCCTGCCCGGCCCGTTGGAGCTTGTAGGCTGGTTGCCCCCCCACCTTGATGGCGCTGACAGCGGGCGGCACTTGTTGAATGACG
>JBHHVM010000652.1:0-1861 GCA_046754265.1 Phycisphaerae bacterium | reverse complement strand
GATTCGGTCACAATCACGTACAGCCGGACCCCCCCGAACCGCTGCCGGGCATGGAGCCGCACCGCCAAGCGCCGCTCCAGCTCGTAGCCTTCGTATCGCAACCGCTCGATCGACCGGGCCAACGGTTCGCTGTGCGTCTTGCCGTACTCCTCCAAGACCCGCAGGGCCTCACCCAGCCGCTTGCCCGCCGCCAGCACCACCTCAGCCGACGACGCCCGCCGGTACTCCGCATCGGTCTCCAGCTCCGTCCCCACGTCACCGGCAATATCGCGGGCTCGCACGACCTCGGCCAACCCGTGTTCGGCGAACGCCGACGCCAGATCGTGTCGCAATCGCTTGGCCTGCTCCGCCACGCCGGCATCGTTCAACACCAGCCGGGCATACTCCTCCAGAACGCGCACCGCCTCCCGGGCCCGGTTGAAATTGGCGTCCAGGACCCGGGCAATGTCGGCGTTAACATCCATGAATCAAACGCGGAACTCGAAACGCGGAGACAATTCGCAAATCGCTATTCAAACACCTTCTTGGCCGCACCCGGCAAATCCCCAAATGCGGTCACTACGGTCGCCCCCACTTCGGCAAGCCGTTTGACCTTCCCCTGGTGCGTCCCCTTGCCGCCTTCGATGATCGCCCCCGCGTGGCTGAACCGCGTGCCCTCCTGTGCCGCTGCCCCCCCCACATAGGCCACCAACGGCTTGGTGAACTTGCCCTGCTCGATCAGGTCCGCGACCCGCTCCTCCTGCGTGCCGCCGATCTCCCCGAACATCACCACGCCGTCGGTGTCCTCGTCCTGCTCGAACATCTCCACCACGTCGGGCAGCGGCGTGCCCACCACCGAATCACCTCCCACGTGGACCAGCGTGCTCAACCCGATGCCTTGGCGCGACAGATAGTACCCCGTCGAGGATGTCATCCCCCCGCTGCGCGAAACCACCCCGATCCGCCCGGGTTTGAACCAGGACCGTGCCGAATCGGCCCGGCCACCGATCATGCCCAACACGCCCCGTCCCACCGACAACACCCCCAGCGTATTGGGCCCCACGAAACGCGCCCCAGCCTCCTTGGCCACGCGGGCGATCTCCAAAACGTCAAACAATGGCACCCGGTCCGGCACCAACACCAACAGCTTGATCCCCGCAGCCATGGCTTCCAGCGCCGCCGACTTGATCAACGCCGCCGGCACGAACACCACCGAGACATCGAGCCGCCCCACCGCCTCGCGGGCTTCCTCCACCGTATCGAAGACCGGCACGCCCAGGACCTCCCCTCCACCCTTGCCCGGCGTACACCCCGCCACCACCTGGGTGCCGAACTCGATCATCAACCGCGTCCGGGCCTGACCCTCGCGACCGGTAATTCCTTGCACCAACACCCGCTTGCTCTCGTCAATCAAAATCGCCACAGCCCAAGATCTCCTGCGCCACACCCGGTCCCATCGACTTCGACGCCACATGCTAAAGCATCGCACCGGTTTCCGCATCGTATTGGCCCCGAGCCAGCCGCCAGAATCGGACTCCGCCACACCGGCCTATCGCCGACCCACCCCGGATTCTTTTTGCCTCCCGTCGATTCGTGTGGCATAATCAATAGCGGTGGCCCGAATGGGGTTCGCCGCGACAATTCGAGTACCTGACAGAAGCCCGCGACCCGAGGCGCCTAAAGCTAGTGCGCTCGAGGCAACGATTACGGGCTTCTGTGTTTTTCTTGCCCCACGCCCAGCCCCGGATTCGTCAAACCTGCCCGCCCCACCGGAAACCCCCGCCGCCGGCATCGGCCCGGGTCGGATTTGCCTTCCACCCCCGGACCGGTAAAATGCAGCGCCCCGCTGCTCCCGGACTAGGGACCAAACGGGGGCCCATCC
>JBHHVM010000651.1:0-1863 GCA_046754265.1 Phycisphaerae bacterium | reverse complement strand
CCGCAGAAAGTCATGAGCGCCCCGGCGGGCTTCAGGAGATCGTGCACAAGTTCCGTCCATGATTCGCACCGCGCCTGATATTCGATCGGGCGATCGTAACTCTTCAGCCGTCTGCAATGCAAGACGGGGTCGGAGAATGTTAAAATAGGCAATTTGCGCGATGGTCGCTGCGCTGGTATGCAATGAGCCATGCGGCCAGGGACGGCGAAAACGCTCGATGCCATCATCAACGCGGCGCTGCGCGGGGAACTGGATGAAACCGGCGCCCGACGGCTCTATGATCTGGGGGTCGAGGCCGTGGCACTGGCCATGCTCGCGGTCAGCAAGCACATCGCCGAACAACGCGCACGCCTCAGTGAACAACACACACGGCTCAGTGAACAACACACACGCCTCAGTGAACTAGACACTCTGATCGCCACCGTGGAGGGGCAGCGCGAAACAGAACAGGCATCCCCCTCGACGCCATCGGGCATGGTGCCTGTTTACACCAAGCCCAATACGTCCAAGCAGCGTAAGAAGCCCGGCGCCAAGAACGGCCATCCGGGGCATCGGCGTCAACGACCCAAGCGGATCAATGCCCACCGCAAGCACCGGCTGAAACGGTGCCCCTGCTGCGGTGGACCTCTGCAACGTTGCGAGCACAAACGCACGCGAACCATTGAAGACATCCCCGAAGAGATTGAGCCGGTCGTCACTGAGCACACCATCCATCGCGACTACTGTGCAAAATGCAAGAAGCACGTTGAGCCGGTGGTCCCCGACGCGATGCCCGGGGCTACGCTCGGGCATTACGTGATTGCGTTGACCGCGTGGTTTCATTACGGCCTGGGCATCACCATTGATCAGATCGTGAACATCCTCGGCTACCATCTGCAAACCAAGCTGACGCCGGGTGGTCTGATCGACGCCTGGCGGCGGTTGGCTGAGGTTTTGAATGCCTGGTACGAGCAGATCGGCGAGCAAGCGAAAAAATCGGCCCATCTGCACGCCGACGAGACAGGTTGGCGGGTCAACGGTGTGACCTATTGGTTGTGGTGTTTTGCCAACACCCGAGTCTGCTATTACATGATCGACCGGTGCCGGGGCAGTCCGGCCTTGCAGAAGTTTTTCACGGATGTCTTTGAAGGTGTTTTGATTACCGACTTCTGGGCACCCTATGCATCGGTCTGCGCCGAGGACCGGCAGTATTGCCTGGTGCACCTGCTGCGCGAACTGGAGAAGGTGGACTTACGCAACCATTCGGCTGAGTGGCGGGCGTTCGCCAAAAAGCTGCGACGTCTTCTGCGTGACGGGATTCGGTTGCGTAAGCGGCCCGACTTTGCGCCGGGCAAGTTCCAGAGCCGCGTCGACCGGTTGAATGCCCGACTGGCCAAACTGGCGGCTGAGGAACACCTCGATGCCGACACGCGGCGTTTGACGAAGCGTCTTGGCAAGTACGCCGAGTACATCTTTACGTTTCTGGATTACACGGATGTGAGCTTTGAGAACAACTTCGCCGAGCGGCAGATTCGCCCGGCCGTGATCCTGCGGAAGAACAGCCAATCCAACCGCTCGGATCGCGGCGCCGCCACGCAGGCCGTTCTTATGAGCGTCTACCGCACCCTGAAGCTCCGCGGCCTCAACCCCACCAAGACCATCGCCGACGCCCTGAAAACCTACCTGACAACCGGCCAACTCCCCCCACTACCCCATGCCGACATTGCAGACGGCTGAAGAGTTACCTCTGCACAGAATGCGCGTTCTGTAAAACATCGTCATTGAACCAGAAGCTCCGCTGACTGGTCAAGAGGCAACCGCTCTTTCATGTCCAGCTCAAAGGAGTCGTAGGGATTGATGTGGTTGTGAATGGGCGGTGACAAC
>JBHHVM010000650.1:0-1865 GCA_046754265.1 Phycisphaerae bacterium | reverse complement strand
AAGGCGCGTTGGAGTTTCATGAACGCCGGCGAGGTGGCGGCCCGGTGCATCGAGGCCATGCCATAGGCGCCGAAGAACTCGTTGTGGCCCGAGTAGACCACCACCAGGTCCGGCTCGTACTCGAGCATCTGGCCAAGCATGTCCAACACCGGAAAGCTGGCGACAGCCGTCGTGCCCAAATTGATGACCTCCACTTTGCGGTCGGGCCAGAGGTCTTGGAGCATTGCCGCAAGAAAAGCGGAGGGGGCAAAGCCCATGGGCTGCGGGAAACCCTTGATGGCCGATCCGCCTGCCAGGACGATGCGGATGGTGTTGGGCGGTTTGGGATCGAAGAAGTTGAACTGGTTAAGCGAGCCGGGGCCCGTTTTGGAGGTGTCGAAGTAGGTCGTCGCGCCGGTGGTGTCGGTAATCACCAGGGTGCGACCGCCGGAGGTCCCCACTTCGCGGATCGTCGCCAAGTAACCCCCAAAGCCGGCCCACCGCAGAGCCCCCTCGAGTGCCAGCAGGGCCAGGATGGGCAGGGTGACACTGGCCAGAATGAACACCAGACGTTTGGGCCTGGAGAGCTTCGGTCTTGTCGAACCAGACCTCGGGCCGGACGGCCTCACGGACGCTTGACTAGGATCGGTCACCACCAGAATCACCCTTGGCTTCGGACCTGCCCAGGCAAGGCAGGCCGCTGGTTAGGGAAGGTATCGGCGGGCCGGCGGTATTTGTCCAGAGGGCCAAGGCGGGCGCCGGCGCAGCAGAAAGCAGCCCGCGCCATCTCAATGGAGGCGCGGGCCGCTGAAACGTCCACTTAAGACTCGAAATGCCTACCGGCGTCGGCGAATCAACGCCAGGCCGCCAAGGCCAACCAGGGCCAAGCTGGCAGGCTCGGGCGTGATGTTGTACTTCAGCGGAGCTGTGGTATCGAACGGGCCGGCCCAGTCAATGACGCTGGGCGTGGCCATGCTCAGGGCGTCGATAGCGCTGTCACCACCGCCGCCGCCGCTGGAATAGACGTCGAAGAGGATGCTGTCACCAACTGCCAAGTTCAACGATGCCAGCGACGTGGTCATGGTCGCCGTGAACTGGGTGATGCTGTCCAACCCGGACTGGGCGCCCATGTTCCAGAGTGCCCCATCATACGTCCAGTCCTGGAATGCGCCGCCGCCATCGACCCACGATCCGAGCCATCCCTCAGAACCTGAACTCATGCTGATCGGCCTGGCCCAACCATTGCCCGCGGCATCGCCGCCGGGAGCCGAGTCAATCATGACCATGTACTTGCCCCAGTTGGTGGCCTGGATGTCACCGACCAGCGTCACCGCAAAGGTGATGTTGCTCAGGTCGTTGGTCACATCGACACTGGCAATGTCAAGGTGGGGAAAGCCGGTAAAATCAGCCCCTCCACCCGTACCATCGTGAAGATCACCGGTCGCGTCGTTGTACGTTGTTGCTTTGGCCGGCAATGCCAGAAGACCTACTGCCAATACGCCCAATAATACCCTCATTTCCAAGTCCTCCTTCGTTAGCTCCTCGGTTGCCCCCTCGTGCTCGTTGCTCATCCTGGCGCATGCCAACCGAAGCACGAGCGACACCGGGTGCGTACCCTTGCAACCTGAACGGACTGTCTAGACTGGTGAGAGGACTTTAGACGTGCCTTCTTTCCCAGCCTCTCTCGCCTCTCCTCACTACTATAAGTTAGCCAAACCGCGGGCCTCGATCAAGCCCAAAACCCCTTTCCTGCCCATTTGGAACTGTTTTTTGGCCAGAATCGGCCAGCTTAGAAACTTCCCGCCCCGAGGAGCGGCCGCTCCGTATATTCGGTCTTTGTTTGCCCTAACATTGACCGACTTTTCAGGATTCATCGTCATTCGACT
>JBHHVM010000649.1:0-1865 GCA_046754265.1 Phycisphaerae bacterium | reverse complement strand
GTGCCCCTACAGGCGGGCCACAGCGGGGGACCGCTGCTCGACGTCACCGGCAACGTCGTGGGCATCAACACCGCGGCCGTCACGCACCGGTTGACGGGCCGGCGGACCGGGTATGCCGTGCCCATGACTGCCGGCATCCGCAACCTGGTCCAACGCATGCTGACGGGCCAACCCGTCGCCCACGGCTACCTCGGCGTCACCGTCTGCACTTGCCCGATCCATCGAGGCAGCGTCACCATCGACGACATCCTGCCCAACAGCCCCGCCCACCACGCTGGCCTGCGCTCCGGCGACGCCATCGTCCGCTGGAACGACACCCCCGTCCACAGCGCCGCCCACTTGGCCAAACTGGTCCACGCCCAACAGCCGGGGCAAACCGCATCCCTACTCACCCAGCGCACCGGTCGAATCTCGGTCACCCTGGACCGCAGACCGTAGCCCGCCCCACAGTGACCGCGAAAGGAGGTCGGGAATCATTTCTGTCTAGACGCTCCCGACACCTTGACCCGGCAAATCACAAGGGGCTGGATCGATAATCACATGATCTCCGATCGGCCCGTGGACCTGCCTGTTTGACGTCGCAAGCCAACCCCATACGATGCGTCCTTTCAGCGTCTTTGACTCCACGGATGGAAGGCCCGCGATCCATGCCCGCCGATCAGTTCGTTCACCTGCACCTGCATACGCATTATAGCCTGCTCGACGGGGCCACCCGCATCGGCGACTTGATCGACCGCTGCAAGGCGCTGAACATGCCGGCGGTGGCCATCACCGACCACGGCAACCTGTTCGGGGCCATCGAGTTCTACTCGGCTGCCGTCAAAGCGGGCATCAAGCCCATCATTGGCTGCGAACTTTACCTGGCCCCGGGCGACCGGCGAAACCGAGACGCCCGCGGCATGAAGGAAGCCAGTTATCACCTGTTGATCCTGGCCCAAAACCTCACCGGTTATCGCAACCTGATGAAACTCTCCTCCATCGCCTATCGGGAGGGCTTCTACTATCGCCCCCGGGTGGACAAGGAGGTTCTCCGCGAGTTTTCCGAGGGGCTGCTCTGCACCAGCACCTGCCTGGGCGGCGAGATTCCGCAGACCTTCATCAAGCGCGACCGGGCGGCGGCCGAGGAACTGGCCAAAGAGTACCTTTCCATCTTCGGGCCCGACCGCTTCTTCATCGAGCTTCAGGATCACGGCATCGCCGAGCAGAAGATTCTCAATCCCGAGCTGGCCGACCTGGCAAACCGCCTGGGCGTGGCCACCATCGCCACCAACGACGTCCACTACCTCAACGCCGACGACGCCGAAGCCCACGACGTGCTGTGTTGCATCAGCACCGGAAAACTCGTCTCCGACGAAAACCGCGTCAAGTTTGACGGCAACGAGTTCTACCTCAAAACCCCCGAACAGATGTCGGAGCTGTTTGCCGACCATCCCCAAGCCGTCAGCAACACCCTCCGCGTGGCCGACATGTGCGACCTGGAGCTGGACTTTTCTACCCGCCATGCCCCGGTCTACAAAGTGGCTGAGACGACCACGCCCGATGCCGAGCTCCGCCGCCTGGTCTACGAAGGCGCGGTGCGAAATTACGACACCATCACCGACGATCTGCGCCGGCGCATCGACTATGAACTGGAAGTCATCGCCTCCAAAGGGTTTAGCAGCTATTTTCTGATCGTTTGGGATTTCGTTCACTTCGCCCGCGAAAACGGCATCCCCGTCGGGGCCCGCGGCAGCGGGTGCAGTTCGGTGGTCTCGTATTGTCTGGACATCTCGGCCCCGGACCCGCTGCGCTATGGTCTGTACTTCGAGCGCTTCATGGACCCCGACCGCGACGAGATGCCCGACATCGACGTGGACATCTGCCAG
>JBHHVM010000648.1:0-1868 GCA_046754265.1 Phycisphaerae bacterium | reverse complement strand
GTGTATAAACCCGTGGTTGTCGAAACACGGGAAGGCCAAAAGCATCGCCGGCGGTCCCGCTTCTATTGGTGCAAGTATCGCGGGGTGGGCGGCCGCATAAAGCGCCACGCCTTGAAGCTGACCGACGGCGCAGGCATCCGCGACAAGGCCGTTGCCCTGGCCGAGTTGGCCCGGCTTCAGAGACGACAGCAACGCGAAGCCGTGGGCTTGGTGGGTCGGGCCGTGGAATCGGCCGCCCTGCCCTTTCGAGTTGTTTTGGCGGGATATGCCCGCCACCTGCGCGGTCAACGGGTTACACGCCAGCACGTCTTGACGACGATTCAGCGCGTCAAGTGGGTGGCCCAGACCAGCTCGATTGATCGTCTGGGCGAGCTGGACGCCGACCGGGTAAGCCGGGCGTTGGACACCCTGGCCGGGCGGGGCCTGTCGCCCAAATCGGTCAACGATTACAGGGGCTGCATGTTCGCCCTGGCCCGCTGGGCGTTGAAGGTGGCCCGCCTGCTGGACAGGAACCCCGTCGCAGCCGTGCCGACGCGGGACATCAAGGCGGATGTCCGCCGAAAGCGCCGCGCCATGACCACCCGCGAAGCGACCCAGCTCTTGCAGGCAGCAAGCCCGCGGGCCTTGTGGTATCAGACCGCCCTGTTGACGGGCCTGCGCGTCTCGGAAATGAAAGCGCTGACGTGGGCCGATCTAACGCTCGATGACGCCCGCCCGGGTATTCACCTACAGGGTATGAGCACCAAGGCCCGCAGAGACGACTACATCCCGCTTCGCCGGTCCCTGGCGAACAAGCTGCTGAGCTGCAAGCCACCCTTTGCCCAGCCGACGGATCGGGTGTTCCGCACCACGCCGACGCGGGAGACGTTTCGCCGGGACTGTGACCGCGCAGGTATCCGCTACACAGCGGACGATAGAGGCCGAACGCTGGACCGTCACGCCCTTCGACACACGTTTGTGACCTGGCTATCGGTTTGTGGCGTAGAACCCCGTACAGCCCAACAGCTCGCCCGTCACACCGACATCGCCCTAACCATGCAGACCTACACCGATCCCCGCCTTATCGACACCTGCCAAGCCGTGGAAGCCCTGCCGGACCTGGACCCCAAGACCGAAGCCGAATCAGCCGTTGCAACGGGCACCGACGATGCCGGCGCCGTTGTACCACCCGTTGTACCTCTTGCTGACTTTGGGGGTCAAAACCTGTCAATCGGTGGCACCATAGCGCACAAGGCCGGAAGCGCGCAACCCCTTGTGGGGTCAACAGTTGGGCAAGAATGTCAACGGGTGTCATCGGGTGTGAAAACTGAGGGCGTTGGGACTCGAACCCAAGACCTACGGCTTAAAAGGCCGTTGCTCTACCAACTGAGCTACACCCCCTTCTCAGGATGCCCGTCAGCGTATCGGCCTGCCGGAGGCCCGTCAATCGGCGCGGGCAGGGCGCCTCTCCGGATCATCATCCTTTCCGTCTGGTTTCAGCCGGCACCAAAACATCCGACCCCAGAGAAATGCTTCCGCCCGCCGCCCCGATCAGCCTTCCACCGGCGCCTGCAGACCCGATGTACTGGGCGAGGCAATACGCGTCCGGGCCCGGTCCATCGCTTGGCGCAGCGCCGCACCGAACAGGCCGACATCCAGTCGTTCCAACCCGATCAAATAGGCTTGCAGGCGTTGATCGTCGTTAGCCCCGTTCACTTGCTCCAGATGGTCCGCCAACAACTTCTCAACCTCGCCCCCGGCACCAGCACCCGCTGCCGATGTCAATGCGGGCACCAGTTCCGCCAGGCCCTCATACCGTCCCGCCTGCAACATCGCCGCCAGGTAGGCCAAGCCCACCTCGCGAGAATCAGCCGTACCCTCAGCCGACA
>JBHHVM010000647.1:0-1894 GCA_046754265.1 Phycisphaerae bacterium | reverse complement strand
CCTCGCGGTGAAGACCACATTCTCCTCGCTGATTGCCGGTCGTACACCGTCTACCCAGAAAAAGCCGCTAAACGTTGTATCATCGTGACCGGGGACGACGGTGCGCTCGCTGGCTACAATCTCAATACCGTCGGCGATGGACGCAAAGATTCCAATGACAGTAACGCCGAGGTCGTCGGCACCGGCGACGAAGGCTACGTTCTCACCGCTGATCGTAGGATTGATCGGAAAACCTGTGAATACCAGATTGCTACCGGGTATCTGAGTGTTGGCATCAGCTATCACGCGTAGCTTGCCGTTGATGTAGCCATAGATGCCGGCGGAGCCGAGAAACGCGACATTCTCACCGCTGATCGACGGGTTCACGCCCCCGATCCCGGTCGTCGTCGTGTCGGCGATCAGTCGTAGCTCATCGTTGATCCGCGCGTAGACGCCCCCTCCGCCCGACCACACCCCAAAAAACGCCACGTTGGCACCGCTGATCGACGGGCTGGCACCGGAAAGCTGACCGAAGTTCAGGAACGTAAGCCCAGGTTGGCCGGGGACCGGCGTGTTGTTGTCGGCGATCGTGACAAGCTCGCCGTCGATCCGGGCGTAGACGCCATTAAGCGAGGCCGACGAGCCGACAAACGCGACGTTGCGACCGCTGATCGACGGGCTCGCCCCGTCCAGCATGAAAAACGTCCCGAACGTCTCGGTGCTCCCCGGCACCAGCGTCACGGCGCTCAGGGCGATGGACTCCAACTGACCGTTGATGTACGCGCAGATGCCCCCAGGGCCCGGCCGGCCGTTGCGGCAGGCGAACGCCACGTTCTGGCCGCTGATCGACGGGCTGCTGCCGAAGAACAGGTCAAAACTCAGCGGATTGCCCGTGCCGGGAAACGTGGAACTCAGATTGGCGATGACCCGAAGCTCGCCGTCGAGCCACCCGTAGATACCTGTTGGAAACGCCCCGAAGACCACGTTACGGCCGCTGATGGCCGGATCGACACCGTCAAGCTGGCCGAAGCTGGAAAAGGTCGCCCCCGGCAGCCCCGGCACCGCCGTGTCGGTGTCGGCAACAATTTGCAGCGAGCCCTCCTGCCCGCTGACCGCGGCTGCACCCATCAGAGGGGCCACGCCGGCAAAAAGGACGACTAACGCACCACTTAATGCCCAACGGCCTGAAATGTCAGATCTCCCCTCGAGCGCCTTGTACATTATCGGTCCAGCGATCCCGTTTGTCAACCCGCACCCGAAGACGGGGTGTGGTAAGATGAACAGGTCGCTCCCGACCCGAGAGCTGCATTGTCCCAGCGCCACAACCGACTGAGTCCTATAATACATGTGGTCTTAGTATGGAAAATGGGAATCCCGTCCCATCTGCGGGGCCGTCGGTGCCAACCCGCGCGCCGACGAGGGTGGCTGTCAACGGCCCGGAGAAGGACGTTCGTAGCGCTGCCGGGCCGGGCGATCGGATAGGGTGGGGAATAGGCGGACACCGCTCCGTGGTGCCCGCCCGTGTTCTCGCCGCCTGTCCCGGTACTCCGACACGGGGCGGGAGCGAGCTGATCAAGCAGATCGCGATGTTGTTGTCTTCATCGCCGGGGCGCAGCACTGCTGCTCCAGCTCATCGACGAGGTCCGCGAGGTTTCGCTCCTTCTGGCCGGCGGGGGTCACCCAGCGGGCGGGCGTGTTCTCTCGAAGCCGCTTGGAAATCCGCCGGCACGCGAGAATCACGGTGGAGTGGTTCTTGTTGCCCATGAAGCGCCCGATCTCCGGGAAGCTCATGTCGGTGTTCTTCCGCGCGAGGTACATCGTGATGCCGCGGGCCAGGGCGATCGTGCGGGACTTGCGGGAGGTGTGCAGATCCGCCGGGGTAAGCCCGAAGAAGATGGCCACCACGCTCTCGATG
>JBHHVM010000646.1:0-1906 GCA_046754265.1 Phycisphaerae bacterium | reverse complement strand
GGACACGCGCCACCACACCCGTGGGCCGCGATGGGCGAACGCTTCGTCCGGCACAAAGCCGGCCATGGAGCGCTGACATACTAAACGAGTACCACTGCGGCGCAAAGAGACCGGGCGCGAGACTCGCGCCTCGCACCCGGTCGAACGATCCATCGAACGCAATCCTACCGACGCGCTCCGCGCCTCGTGCGCCGGCGCAAGCGGCGCTTCATGCCGATGAGGCCGATGACCAAGAGCGGCATGAGGCCAACGGGCGATGTGACCCCACACGGGATAGCAAAGTTGACAACCGGCGGGGCGGCGAAGACCACGGTCACATGCAGAGGCCGGTCGGCCAGCACCCGCGCGATCGGATTCATCTTGCCAGTCCCGTACTTCGCTTGCGCATGTTCAAGTGTGTTTCCAACGCCCTGAACCGGGCCTCCAAGTCTTCGAGCCTTCGTTCCTGAGCGTCGATGAGGCGGTCTTTGGTTTTTACGATCTGGTACAAGCCTTGGATCGCCGCCAGGGCCACGCCGTCGGCGTCGATCGTGGTGATGTGCCGGTCGTCCTCACCAACGCCGAACGCTGCGTGGAAGTCCTGGGCCATCGGCCCGATGTGGCGAATGGACGGGTCCTGGCTCTTGTAGTTCCACGTCTCAAGCGGAATCGCTACGAGTCGATCGAGGACATCATTCGGATCGACGGGCTTGAAGTTCTCTTTGGCATTGCGATCGCTCATGGCAGACCATGCTCCGCTTCCGCTGCTCAATCGTGCCCCCGTGTTCATAAGGTAGTCGGTGAAAAAGTGAAAACCGCCTGCTGCTCTTGCCACAAACTGATCCGCTGCGGTCGACTCGACGACAGTGCCATCGTTTGAATCAGCCCAGACGAATGCCCCATCATGAATAGCGTGGGCGTGATTGCCAGCAGCGAAGGCCCTGAAGCCCGCGATGCAGTTAAACCCGCCCGGAATGATTGCCTGTTCACCGCTCGCGACGTTGCTCGAACCTCCGCCGATGCTCGAAAGAGGGCCGCTGGCCGAGTTGCCCGAGCCGCCGGCGACGGTGGATCGCTCACCGCTGGCGGTGTTTCCTGAACCTCCGCCAATGGTTGCCCGGTAACTTGCTTCGTTGGCCCAGCCGCCCGCGATGGTGCCATACTCGTCGGTGACACGGTTAGTTCCCCCGCTCTTACCGCCTCCCCCAATGGTGGCGCCAACCACTCCGCTGGTAACACTGTTACCGCTGTAACCGCCGATGAGGTTCGGGCTTGTTGCGTTCGGTTCAATCCGCATGGAGCGTTGGCTGTTCACGATGAACTCGAGGGGGTTGTTCCCAAGCGTGCCCAAAGTCTGAGTCGACGATCCGGTATTGCCGCCGAGCCTCCAGTAGCGGCCGTCCGTATAGCTGGTGTCGAGTGACACGACGCCGCTGTTTACCGTGATCCCGTCACCGGCGGTCACCGTCGCGTCAGCGCCTGGTTCGCCCTGTAGTCCCTGCTCACCCTGGATGCCTTGTGCCCCCTGCGGCCCTTGTGGTCCCCGGGGTCCGGTGTCTCCCTGCGGCCCTGGGTCGCCCTTGTCGCCCTTGGGGCCCTGTGGTCCAGCGATGCCTGGTTCTCCTTGGTCTCCCTTCTCGCCTGGTATGGGAGGCTGCGGGTCAGGAGCCGGTTGTCCCTGCGGCCCTTGTGGTCCTGGAGGCCCCGGCTGCCCGGCAGGTCCAACGGGTAGCAGACCGCACCCGCCTTGCCCGTCCTGCCCCATCACGGGGATCAAGAGCAAAACCAAGAGACATCCGACCATTTTCTTGCATCGTGACATTTCACTTCTCCTTCTGCCCGATCAGGGCATCACAAAACGGTGCGAGGAAGTCATTCTCTTCATGGTCAATACAACAGCGACCGGATCGCCAGGGCCTCGACGACT
>JBHHVM010000645.1:0-1914 GCA_046754265.1 Phycisphaerae bacterium | reverse complement strand
GTTGGAAATCGTACAGCAGATGTCCAACGGCGGCTCGAAGAAACCGAAAATCCGTGTGTTGCCCAATCAGTACGACGTCCGCACCAAGTTGGCCCGCGGAGTCCTGGCGGAGTTGCGCGACCGCTACGGGGATCTGGTGGTCACGACGGTGGTCAACTTCAACACCAAACTCAAAGAGGGCACCAGCTACGGTCAGCCCATCGTGGAATTCGCGCCGGCCAGCGCCGGGGCCCGCGATTTTCAGAAGCTGGCCCGCGAGATCCTGTCGGACGAGCCCGTGCTGCCCACGACCGACGATCTGCTCAGGCACGTCGAGCAGATGGCCGTCGAAGCCGAGTCATTGCTGGCCACCACCGCGACGTTGATCCCCAAGACCGCGACCCAACCGGTGCCAGCCGCGCCGGCGCCAAAACCGCAGGCCGTTCCAACGTCGGCCAAGCCGGCCAAACCCAAAGCAGCGCCGGTCACAACAGCGCCGGCACCCCAGCCGGTCCCGCCGGTGGCCACCCACGAGGAAATCGTTGCCAAGATCCAGGCCATCTATGGCGTGCAGCAAACCCCCGAGGGCGTCGTGTTTCGCAACGCCAATCCCGGCGCTCAACACGTCCAATTGGCCGGTGATTTTAACGATTGGATGCCCCACACCACGCCCCTGATGCGAGAAAGTGGCCGAGGTGATTTCGTGACCCGGCTGAGGTTGGCCCCGGGCCGCTACCGTTACCGCCTGGTCATCGACGGCCGATGGTCGCACGACCCCGCCAACCCCACGGTGGAAACCAACGAGTTCGGCGAACTCAACTCCATCCTGGAGGTCAGGTAAGCCCACCCAAGAGCGCACGGTCAATCTGACGGCACTGCCACCAGTCAAGATTTCCGCACCGGTATTCCCCGAACGCGTGCGGCATGTGATTCACCTGCCTTAACCAGCGGCCTGGTGCCACCGTGTCATTCGCTTCAACCCAGACCGCAAAGGAAGGGCGACCTCCTGCCCTTCCTGCTGAATCGACGGTCCCCCCGCCGAGCACCTGCGTCAGGCCGCCCGATCATCCGTCATCGAATTGACGCCCCTATAAGAGACGGGCCACCGCCTGGGAGGAAGGGTAAGGATCACAGCAGCGCCAGCAGTTCATCCACCGTCAGACTCGCCTCGTGAAGAATCTTGCGAAGGGTGCCCGGACGCAGTTGTTTGTAATCGGGCACCACGACACGGGCGTAGGGTTCGTCTCGGCGCAGAATGATGCGGCTACCCCGCTGACGACGGAAGACAACGCCGGCCCGTTCAAGCGCCTCCCGCACCTGACGCCCCGACAACCCGGTAGGGAGTTTCCCCATCAGGTACCGGCTTCGACCTCAATGAACTCTCGGCCAACCTCTTTGGGCACCGGGTCACCAGCCTCGACGCAGTCCTCGATGTACAGCTCAATGGCCTCGCGGATGTTGGCCAGCGCTTCGGCGCGGGTCTCCCCTTGACTCACACACCCGGGCATGGCTGGAACATGCACCACGTACCCGCCGTCGGGCTCCTGTTCCAGAATCACCGCATAGCCCATTGCGTTGACCTCCACCCCCATCATGTCCACGATAGGCTCCCGGAACAACTCGAACGGCGCGGTCGCGGCCTCAGCATTCCGCGGGCCATGCTGCGCCAGATCGTTACGATCGACGGCGGCATCACCATAGACGAGCCCATCGCGCTGCGGTGACCTGATGACCTGATCCTTTTGACGCATGCAATGCGTCGTAGGACGATGCCGATTCGACCGGGACACGAGGGGATGCAATCAACCCAACCTCACGTACCTTCATGCCAACGAACCGACGATCACCCGCGCCTGGACAGCCGGCCGCTCAATCCACCAATCTGACCGAGCGGATCAAAGCCCCGATCAGGGCTACGTCTGATTGATCCATGGG
>JBHHVM010000644.1:0-1914 GCA_046754265.1 Phycisphaerae bacterium | reverse complement strand
GTCTTCGGTGCCGGGAATGCTGACCGGGAAAGTATAGTCGATGAATCCAGTGTAGGACCCTGTCACGGCAAAGGGGCTGCAGAAGTTGCTACCGCTGCCGGGGTTCAGGCCGCCCGCGTCGCATCCAGCAAGATTAAAGATCGAGGCCGTTCCGCCCGCCACCGGCGGCAGGTTCACCGCCTGAGTGCCCCAAGGCGGCACCGATCCTTCAGGGCCCACCAATTGGTTGGGGACGAAAAACGCCGAGCCAGGCCCCAGGTTCTTGTCCCACCCGACGACCTGCCAACTGACGTCGAACAGCGAATCCAAATCGGCGCCGTTGATGAATCCTTCGCCGGTCTGGTCCAGCAGGTTGACGACACGGAACTTGCCGTGGACCGTCCCGGTCAAACGCCCGTCGGACGCAACGCCGGACGGCTGGGCATTGACGAATATCTTGTTTGTGTTCGGGTCGTTTTCGAGACCACCGCCGTTGGCGCCCACATCGATCGTGCGCCCGTCGGTCAGTTCGAAGAAGTCCAGGTACCCCGCGTCAATCTGGGGCTCGGTCTGGGCCAGCGCCGTCAAAGAGCCCGACGCGAAAACGGCCGCGACAGCCCAAACGGGGATATGAGAGAGCTTTATAGCGGAACGCATTCCTTCCTCCTCCTTCGAAACTGCGCCTGTTCATATCTCTGCTCTCTCTCTCAAAAAGCTTCCTCAGCGCCCTCCAGCCCTAGGGAAGCGTGAACGACAATTATGGGTTGAGCGGCCGCCGCCTTCTTAGTGCGAGGGTTGCTCCAACAGCCAAGAGTCCCAACGTGGTCGGTTCCGGCACCACCGGGATGATTCGGCTGGTCACCAGTTGCTGGACGAGCCCGATCCCAAAATTGGTGGGCGACGGAGCGCTGAACTGGAATGGCCGAATGTCTGTCGCCACGGCCACGACATCCGACTGGGCGGCCGCACCGCCGGGCACCACGGGCCCGGCAATAAAGTTGGCCAAGAGGGTCTCAGCCCCTACGGCGACAAAAATGATGTAATCGTTTCCTGGGTCCAATGACAGGTTCTGAGACTCGAGGTCCACTTCGTAATTGAGAAAGTAGGACCCTGGACCGTCGGCAATCGAAATCCCGGTTATGCCTTCGTTGGCAACATTGGAGAAGAACCAATCCGAGCCGGCATTGGCCAGGAATCCGGTGCCCACGTTCAAGACGCCCCACCTGAAGTCCCAGTTGGATGCAACCGCGCTGAGCGGCCCGCTTTCCAGGCCCACTGGCCCGTCCAACTCGATCTGTGCCGTGATTCGGCTGGCGGTGACCGGCCCGGGAATCGGGGCGATTGGAGGCAGGGCCGGCGTTGGATTGGGATCGTTGACCACCGACTGGCCTACGTCGATGGCCCCCAACTGGTCTACGAAGGAATCCGGGGCAGAGACCTGCGCCCAAACGCCAACCGGGGCTGACAGCACAACCACTATGGTGGCGAGCGCTAGATACCCCCTCCGTTGAAACGGGTTCTGAGTCATCGGGCTTCCGTCCCCTTTGCTCCGATAAAATGCCCATCTCGTGGCTCGGAGAAAGTGGGGTCGCTTCTTACCCAAACACCCGCGTGCGTGAAAACACACTCCGCGCCGTACAATCCTTCCTAAGCGTTAGGGCTATTGTGGCAGTTATTGGAAGCTGATTCAACCCTCTTGTTGGTATTTTGGAGCATCATTTTGGAACATAAATTAACGTAACAACGCGAAAATAGCAATAAATGTCGAATCAGGGAAATGTTCCCGGCAGAACAAGTTGGATTGGTGGTGATGTGGCCGTTCACACCTGGAATCACCCTGATCACGACGTGCAGAGACCGGTCGGGTCACGCCGGGAAGGGGCCTGCCAAGCTCTATTGTGGGACAGAGGTGCCGTCTTGTGGGTCAGGAGGCCG
>JBHHVM010000643.1:0-1916 GCA_046754265.1 Phycisphaerae bacterium | reverse complement strand
GCCCTGCACGCTGTTTTGCTATACCGATGGGGTCATCGAAGCGATGGACGTGGAGGACAGGCAGTTCACGCACGAGCGAATGATCGAGACGCTGCACCGAGTGGGAGGCGAGGGGCCTGATCGGGTCATTGAGCAGATGCGCCGGGCGATTTCTGAGTTTACCGGCGAAGCTCCCCAGAGCGACGATATTACCATGTTGGCGGTGCGCGTGGGCTAATAGGAGGTGGAGTATGCGACGTGGGTTGGCTGGCGTGAGCGCGTTGGCGGGTTTATGGATGGTCCTGGCCGGGCCGGGGCGAGTTGCGGCGCGACAAGTGGCCGTCAGCAACCAGCAGGACAGCAGCTCGACGCGCGTGGCGGTGTTGGATTTTCGGGTGATCGGCTCGGGTTTGGATCCCTCGGCTGGTGAGGCGCTGGCGCTGGTGGTGCGGTCCGCGGTGGTCAAAGGTGGCGGGGTTCGTCTGATCGAGCGGGCGGAGTTGAAGAAGATACTCACCGAGCAGGACCTGCAATTGACCGACATGGTGGACCCGGCCACGGCCGTTGAGGTGGGGCGGTTGGCGGGGGTTGACCGGCTGGTGCTGGGGAGCATCGCCGCCATCGAGGGGACGTACACAGTGACCTGCCGGGTCATCGACGTGACCACCGGCGAGGCGGCTGACGCGGAGGAGTTCACTTTGAATTCTTTCGAGCCTTATCCACGGCTGGGCCGCTTGCTGGGGGCCCTGATCGGAGAGCAGCCCGTCACCGAGGAGAGCGTGGCCCGGGCCCCGAGCTGGACCGAGACGTTTCAGGGCCCAGCCAGCAAGCTGCCGCTGAGCGGGCCTAATCTTCATCAAGGGAGCGCCAAGCTGGATGCGGGCAGGTATTTGCTGTCGCGTTATGGATTGGGCAATCAGTATGCTTGGCTGCCCACTTCCGGCGGCCCGTTTTACGTGCAGGTGGACCTGGCCCAATTGCAGGGCCCGCGGCGCAGCGGGTGCGGTCTGGTGTGGGGTGCCCGGGGCACGGATGACTATCTTAGCGTTTGGCTGGATGGGGAGCAGGGCCTGCGGCTGGAGCGACGCCAAGGCGGGACGACCAGTTCGGCGTTTTTGCGGAAGCGGGTTTGGCCTGTTCTCCATGAGCGGCCTCGGAGCAACCGGGTGCGGCTTGAGTCGTGGGAAGATCGCCACCGGGTGTTCGTCAACGGCGTGCTGGTGGATGATTTTTTTGAGCCGGGCTACGACCGGGGAAAAGTCGGTCTGCGGGTGTTCACCCGGGAGGACGGCGTCGAAGCCGTTTGTGCGGCTGATAATCTGGTGTACGGCCCGATAGACCTGGCGTCGGCTGGGTTTGCGGTGGGCGGGGGCGATCCGTGGGGCCCGGGGGCAAAGAAGACGCATGGCCAAAACCGCAAACGGCCGGGGCGCACAGAGGGGCCTTGGGCTGTCTTGAGTGGGACGAGGATCACGCGGGAGAGCCGCAACGGCGTCGATGGGCTGGTGGTCCACGTGGGGTTTGAGGTCGGCAATCTCAAGGGCCAACCCCTGCGGCTGGCCACTCGTTTTTTCGATCCCAAAACCTTTGATCGGCTCAAAGACAAGGACGGTCAGTACACCAACGCACGCGGCTTCGTCGTGGCGGTCCGCGATTTTACGCCTCGATACCGGGTTTCCACCTATACAGACTTGACGGTGTTTATTCCGGTGGACCAGCTCCATTTGCCCCGCTCGAGAAAACGTGTCCGCTATCAGGTGATGATTTCCAATCCGTTTGAAGACATCCCCGTCCAGTTGGCCCGCTCCAAGCAGAAAGAGATATCCCTGGCGCGGTAGCCTGCCGAACGTCTCTTGGTGGCGTGTGACGTCGGCGGCGCCCACCGGTGCGGCTAGGGGCCAGGGACGTAGGCACGTAGGCAACGAGGCAACTAGGCA
>JBHHVM010000642.1:0-1917 GCA_046754265.1 Phycisphaerae bacterium | reverse complement strand
CCTTTTCCGTTCCAAACGGCAACCAATCAGCGATGTCCCCTCTTCTTCGGCGCTCACAGAGTGCCAGGTCGTGTCACTCAGAGGGCGGCATGCCCAGCAGCCCTGAGATGCGATCGAAATCATCCAGCGAATAAAACTCGATGATCATTCGGCCCGACCCCTTCTTTTTGCTCAACTGCACCGTCACCTTGGTCCCGGTGGCCACGCCCAGGCAATGCTCCAACTCCCTCACGTGGGCCGACTTCACCGGCCGGCCTTCACCGTCGCCCTTCCGGGCCAAACCCTTCTTCTCCCGCCGGATGATCTCCTCCAGCGCCCGCACCGACAACTGATTCACCACGGCCGCCTGGGCCAGTCTCATCCGCGTGGCCGCATCGGCCACACCCACGATGCACCGGGCATGCCCCATGCTCAGCCGACCGTCAGCCAGCATCGCACAAATGTCGTCCTCCAAGTCCAGCAGGCGCAGATAATTGGCCACCGTGGACCGATCTTCCCCCAACCGCTCAGCCACCTGATCCACCGTCAATTCAAACCGGTCGCAATAAACCCCATAGGCCCGGGCCCGGTCGATCGGATTCAGATCTTCCCGTTGAATGTTCTCCACCAGGGCCAGCTCCAGCATCTGCCGATCGTCTGCCTCCCGGACAATGACCGGCACCTGATCCATCCCCGCCAAAGTGGCTGCCCGCCAGCGACGCTCCCCGGCGATGATTTGGAGTTTTCCGTCCACAATGCGAACGGAAATAGGCTGGATCATACCACTTGAACGAATCGAGGCTGCCAGAGACGCCACGCCTTCGGATGAGGCCTCCGACCGCGGCTGATAGGGATTCAGCGTCAACGACGCAGTGGCCACCATTCGGGCCAAACTGGCCTCACCCGTCACGGTCGTCCCATCGGTTTCCTGTTGAGCCTTGGCAGGCGTCATGGTTCTGGGCTTGGACCGGTTGGGCGAATCAGTGTTTGACCCAACCACACTGTCCGGAACGGTGGACGGCAGTGGGTCGGAGGTCGGAGGAGCCGTTGGCGTTGGCTTGGCTTCTGGGGGTGATTCGGACTGCGGATCGGAAGAAGGTGGAATCGTCCGAAGATTGGACACTAGCGAGTCTAACCCTCGGCCTAGTCGGCTTGGCTTTTTCTTGGACATGGGGCCCTCCCTGGCAGAAACAGAGCGTTCTAGTTTTGGGCACCTGGAAACCCGAGATCGGCAAGCGGCGCCGATCGCAGTCTATCCCAGGGTCCGTGATAGGCCAAGCCGCAATTGGTTGGGTTGACTGGCCCAACATGCCGGTTGCGGGTGGAGCTCCTTCAGTAGCAGGCTCGTGACCTCGGTGAACGCTGTTTCACGTGAAACGGAACGACCAGGAATAGGCATCTAAGTGGTGCGACTAGGTGGCACGATCACAAGACAACGTGTTACCCAAGATTATCGAGGGCTGGGGGCGGGGCAAATGGGTGTGACTCACGGCGGTTCCGACGTGTGGGTCGGGGGCGATTTCCCTTGATGTCGAGTGGGGCGTCCGGGTAGGGTGAGTGTTCCAGATTCGATACGATGAGACACGCCGGACGACGGGCCACCCGGCACTACTGCCTCGATCTTCTTTTTTTGGAAAACAGAGCTAATCCGGATTCCCGCGCGGAGGCATGGTGTGGGCCCTTGCGGGGGAGCGAGCCAGGTTTCCGCACCCCATTGACCGGCGCGGCCGGTGCGCGCCTCGGAGGTTCGTGATGACTCGCTCTGATCCCATCCTTCGCAGTAGTTGCGCCTGGTCTGTCGTCTTGGCAGTCGTGGTTCTCGGGTACGTGACGGCGGCTGCGCAGGCGGTGCCGGACTTGAGGGTCAGCCAAGTCGACGGCACAGCCGTGACCGGCGACTGGCAGACCTTGATGGTCGGCGGTCAGGTGGCGGTCACC
>JBHHVM010000641.1:0-1920 GCA_046754265.1 Phycisphaerae bacterium | reverse complement strand
CCTCAGGCCACGATCCGTCGGGGCCCTGCTGTCGCCGGTGGAGTTCGACGGCGACGTAATATGCCTGGCGGCGCCCCGGTTCGTAGCCGGCCAGCTTGCAGGCCCGGGCCTGGTCTTTTCGATTGACAACGGCTGCGACCGTACACCAGTTGACCGGCGTGAGGTAAAGCCGTTGCTCTTCCTCGTCGAGCGTTTCGGCCTCCTCGTCCACGTACACGCTGGGCAGCAGAACCAGCGTGCTGCGGCCGACGACGACCTTGGGTTTTTGCGGGGGAAGGACTTCGGCCAGGATTTTCTCGCCGGCAATGACCACCGGGCCGACGTCCGGAACCTTGGGGAGCATGGAGACCGGGGCAGGCCAACTGGACGCCAGGGCCCCCGAGGCGAGCAATCCCTCTCGATCCTTGAGTTCGGCCAGCGGATCTTCGGGCTGGACGACTTCGGGCTTGGCCTGGGCGATGGCGGACCGCAGGTTCTGCGTCTTTTGCCTGACCTTCTCGTCGATTTGGGCCGGTCCGACCCGTTGGCTGTCCAGCTCGGTCGTGTTGGGTGATTTCACCAGGTACAGGGCCACCGCCGCCAGCAGGGCCAGGACGGTCAAACCCAGGACGCCCTTATCGACGTGCCGCTCGAATGAACTCACCGCTTGTTTGGCCATGGTCTTGGCTCCTGAAGCGCGAAACTAGAACTACTCCGCTTCCTCTCTGGCGGGCAGACCCAGGGAATCGCGGACCGCGTCGGGCATCATGTCCCGGTAGAGGTCGCCGAAAAAGACGGTCTCAAAATCCATCACCACCCGGACGGTGGGCTGGGATCCGTATATCTTGCCGTTCATCAACAACGTGCTGTCTTCGCCGTTGACGTCTTCATAGGCCAGGTGGAGCAGTGTGTTGAAGTTGTCCTTGCACAACTCGTCGATGATGGTGGGAACCAGCCGGGCATCGACCACCAATTTGACGGTGAACTGGACCGCTTCAAACAGGTCGTTGGAGACCGTATGGGTGAACGTCTCGGCCTCGGACGAGGGGGGCGTGGCAGGGCCGTCGCCGGTGGGTCCCGAATAGCCCTTGGACTCGGCGCCTTCGACAAGGTAAGGCGAGGTTCGAATCGAGACCACCTCTTTGATGGGCAGCAGGCCGACCCAGGGACTGTGCCCGGCGTCGCGAAGTGCCTTGGCCTGGCGGTTGTTCACCCGGGCCAGGGCCTCGACCACGCTCTGCTGGATCCAGAGCGAGACCTGGGCGTCCCACATGTCGTTGACGTCCGGGGCGATACCCTCACTGAGGACGTTGAAGACCTCGAACGTGGCTGGGTTGGCATAGCAGTACATGCCGCGGGCCTTGATCAGGTTGGCCCGGGCGGCGGGATTGGTCTTGGCGCCGTGGTCGGTAAGCAGGCCCGAAGCGTACTGCAGCGGTATGTCATCCTCATCGTCCGCCGACGAATCGGCGGCGCCGGCTTCGCCCTGGTCGATTCCAAAGGCCCGGTCCGCTTTGGCTTCCTCCTGAATGAGCACCTGGGCGTCCTTGATCTCGTCGGAAGTGGCCACGTCACCGGCCCGAAGCTTTTTGCGCAGCTCATTGAACTGCTCGAAATAGGCATCGCGAAAAGCCCGCTTGCGATCGCGGTCCGGGTCGGGAAAGCAATCCTCCATGAGCGGTTTGAACTGGTTTCGCTGGTAAGCCCAATCCAATACCTGCTGATGGTAGGCTTTGACCTTCTCGATGCGCTCGAGTTGGGCATCGATGGCGGCGCCGTTGATGGGCCCATCGGCACCGCGGCGCAAACCGGGCAGTTTGGCAGCCATGTCGGCGGCCTCTTGGACGCCGTCCCGCACGTCGGACATCTTGCTGATGCCCATGGCGCCCAGGGCAATGCCGCCGGCCGCGACCACGCCGCAGATGATGAAGAACATTTGAC
>JBHHVM010000640.1:0-1930 GCA_046754265.1 Phycisphaerae bacterium | reverse complement strand
GCCAACTGAAGTGTGGCACTGGTTTCCAACCGGTGAGGCCAACTGAAGTGTGGCACCGGTTTCCAACCGGTGAAGCCAAGTGAAGTGTGGCACCGGTTTCCAACCGGTGAAGCCAACTCATCTTCGAGTTCACTCCTCCATGCCGTCCGAACTCGCCGCACGTAGGAGCCCAAGCAAATCAGCGTGCGGTTCCGACAACATCTTACGTTGCAGGGTTGGTAACGAATCTGCTCACCGGGTAACATCGGTCTACAGTGGCGAGCCTACCTGATGGCCACTCCGGCTTAAGGGGTGACATCCAGAAGCAAACAAGGTCGGGGTTCCTTGATGCCCATTCCCAAAGCACCGGGTCGAGCGGGTCGGTGTTTCATTTGCGCCGTCGTGTTCGGATTTTTGGCGCACGCCTCCCAGGCGCCGGGTGAAGCAACGGGCGTCGAGTCGCAGGACCGCAGGCCAACACAGCCATCACCCGGCACGCAGGCTATGGTCCGGCGCCTTCAACAGTTGGAACAACAAGCGGACCCAGCCAAAAACCTCTACATCTCCGACCGCCGTGTGGACATGATCCGCAACGAGTTGGCCCGGGCCCAGGGGTTGACCGCCAGACTCTCTCTTCAGATCACCTTGGCCAAGGAGTTGCTCGTCGCCAGCCGGCCTGACCAGGCCATTGCGATTCTCCAACAGGTTCGCGACACCATCAACAAAAACAAATTGGAAATCGCCGACCGCAACCGCCGCGACCTGCGAGACATCGAAGCCATCTGTTACTTTCGCCTGGCGGAGGTGGAGAATTGCATCGCCCGGCATGGCGTCGATTCGTGCCTGTTCCCGATCAAAGGCGGAGGCGTTCACGTCGCCACACGGGGTTCGCGCGGGGCAATCAAACTCTACACCCAGGCCCTGGAAGAAGACTCAGCCGACCTGTCGTCTCGGTGGCTGCTCAATTTAGCCTACATGACCTTGGGGCAATACCCCGAGCAGGTTCCCGATCCATGGCTGATTCCGCCGGAGAAGTTCGCGTCGGATTCGCAGATACCGCGCTTTTACGACGTCGCGGCGGGTCTGGGCCTTGACGTCCTCGGGCTTTCAGGCGGCTGCGTCGTCGAGGATATGGACGCCGACGGCTATCTCGACATCATCGTGTCGGGTTGGGGGCTGCACGAACAGATTCAGTATTTCCATAACAACCAGGACGGCACCTTCACCAATCGCACCGCCGACGCCGGCTTGACCGGCATCGTCGGCGGATTGAACCTGTGCCATGCCGATTACAACAACGACGGCTATCCCGATGTGCTGGTGCTCCGCGGCGCATGGCTTGGCGAAGCGGGGAAGCACCCCAACTCACTGCTGCGAAACAACGGCGACGGAACTTTCGACGACGTCACCGAGGCGGCCCGGCTACTCTCCTTCCACCCCACCCAAACAGCCGCTTGGGGCGATTTCGACAACGACGGCTGGGTTGATCTTTTCATCGGCAACGAATCGCCCGCCGCCTTTACCCACCCGTCCGAACTGTTCCGCAACAATGGCGACGGCACCTTCACCGAGTGCGCCGCCCAAATGGGAATCGCCCACCGGGGATTCGTCAAAGCCGTGGCCTTTGGCGACTACAACAACGACGGGCGCTTGGACCTTTACGTGTCTTGCCGGGGCCAACCCAACGCCCTGTACCGCAATGATGGCCCTCAAACTGCACCCGCGTCCGAGTCCAGGCGGCGGCAGGCACCAGCCTGGAGGTTCACCGACGTGGCCGCCCAGGCCGGCGTCCAGCAGCCGTTGTACAGTTTTCCAACCTGGTTCTGGGACTACGACAACGATGGGTGGCAGGACCTCCTGGTCTTTGGCTACCGCTGGCGCAACGTCGGCGACGTCGCCGCCGATTACCTGGGCTTGCCGCATCCAGCCGAAAGGCCCCGCCTCTACCACA
>JBHHVM010000639.1:0-1930 GCA_046754265.1 Phycisphaerae bacterium | reverse complement strand
TATCGCTGATGGCCGAGAGACTCAGGCCGACCACCAAGCCCGCGATCATGCCGACGAAGATCAGATTGTGCAGCTTGATGCGCATGGAATCGTGCCCTTGGCGCCGGCCGACCCATGCCCGGGGGCTGGCCGACGTCCTTTGGATGGGGGTCCGAGGAGATCACCTTAGTGCCAACGACCGATGGGAACAAGCACACCCCCTGGACCATGCCTGGAAACGTTACGGCTGGATGGGTAGACTGGGGTCGCCGGCGACGGCGGTTCGTTCAGCGTTGACGAATCGCAATACCAGGGCCGAGGAGGCGGTGACATGGCAGGTGACTTTTTTCCGATCAAGGGTTTCGATCACGTCGAGTTTTTTGTCGGCAACGCCAAGCAGACCGCCCACTTTTACGACAAAGTGTTCGGCTTTACGCCGGTGGCCAAGTTGGGCTTGGAGACCGGATGCCGGGATCGGTCCAGCTACGTCATGCAGCAGGGCCAGATTCGCTTCGTGTTGAGCACCGCCCTGACTCCGGATCATGAGATCGCCCGGCACTGCGCCCTGCACGGCGACGGGGTCAAGGCCATCGCCTTTGAAGTCGGCGACGTGGAGCTGGCCGCCCGCGAGGCCCACGCCCGCGGGGCCACGGTGCTTGCCCAGCCCGAAGCAATGGAAGACGCCCACGGCACGCTCAAGACCGCCGCCATCAAATACGCCGGCGACACCATCATCCGATTCGTCGAGCGCAGACATTACAAGGGTACTTTCGCCCCGGGCTATGAGCCCATCGCCTCCAACCCGCGCGAGCCGGCCGGGTTGGCCTCGATCGACCACGTGGTGACCAACGTCTACCTGGGCGAGATGGACTACTGGTCGCACTGGTTCGAGCAAGTCATGGGGTTCAGCCAACTCAAGCACTTCACCGACGACGATATCTCCACCGACTACAGCGCCCTGATGAGCAAGGTGATGGAGAACGGTTCGGGCAAGATCAAGCTGCCCATCAACGAGCCGGCCGAGGGCAAGAAGAAATCGCAGATCGAAGAGTACCTGGAGTGGTACCAGGGGCCCGGCGTGCAGCACGTGGCCATGACCACGGCCGACATCTGCAAAACGGTGCGAGCCCTGCGCAAGCGGGACATCGACTTTCTGCGCGTCCCGGACACCTACTACGAGGACCTGGCCGACCGCATCGGGCCGATCGATGAGGATTACGCCGAACTCAAGGACCTGGGCATCCTGGTGGACCGCGACGAGGACGGGTACCTGCTCCAGATTTTCACCCAACCCATGCAGGATCGCCCCACGCTGTTCTACGAGGTGATCGAGCGGCACGGATCGCGGGGATTCGGCCTGGGCAATTTCAAGGCCCTGTTCGTCTCCCTGGAGCGCGAGCAGGAACGCCGCGGAAATCTGTAAGCAGCGCGGCGGGTCGGGTTCTCGTGAACCGAACCGTCAACGCAAAATCGAGCAAAAATCTCAGCCCGCCGGCCATTCGTGGGGTATACTTTAGGTTGCGCATGTCAAAGGGGAATGACGTTGGCGCGGAGTGTCTGAACGATGCTTCCAGGTCAGCGGGCTCATATCTTGGTCTCAACTGATGGAGCGTCGGCGGCGGTTTCGCGGCGTGAGGTGTTCGAGCAGCGGTGGGCGCTGGTCTGTATGACGCACTGCGCCTGCACGTCACCTGAAACGACGCCCAGCCCGCCAAACCGGACAGAACGTCAATCCTCTTTCTTAGAGGGTGTGTGAGAATGACGAAGTCGCTGGTGCGAGAATCCTTGCCTGTCGCTGGTGCGAGAATCCTTTCTCGCACCCCACCCGGCGGGAATCCTTTCCGGCCATGGTGCGGGATGGGAATCCCGCAACAACGGGGGGCGAGATAGGAATCTCGCCCCAGCTTCTCACAACCCTCATGGGTCAGGACGGTCGGCCCATTGCCGATCG
>JBHHVM010000638.1:0-1936 GCA_046754265.1 Phycisphaerae bacterium | reverse complement strand
CCTGGAAGACCGGACCCGGCCCGAGGCCAGGGCGGCCATCGACGACCTGCGCGCTCTGGGCATCAAGAACCTGACCATGGTCACCGGCGACAAATGGTCGGTGGCCCGGCGGGTGGGGCAGGAGATGGGCTGTACCGAGGTTTTGGCCCAGGTGTTGCCGGCCGAGAAGCTCGAGCTGGTCAACGACCTGAAAGAGCGCGGTCACCACGTGGCTGTCATCGGCGACGGGGTCAATGACGCCCCAGCCCTGGCGGCTGGGAACCTGGGCATTGCCATGGGCGCAGCCGGCAGTGACGTGGCCATCGAGTCCGCGTCCATTGCCCTGATGAACAACGACCTTTCGCGGTTGCCCTTCCTGATTCGACTGTCGCGGGACACGACGCGGGTCATCTGGCAAAACTTGATCTTCGGGGTGGCCTTTATCGTGGTGACCGAGGGCCTGGCGGCGTGGGGTTCGCTCAAACCGGTCATGGCGGCCTTCCTGCACACCGTTGCCACTGGTGTGGTGATCTTCAACAGCGCCCGCCTGGTCCGCAAAGGAGAGGACCTGGCCGCTGCCGCCGGGATTTCACCAACCACGGAATCAGCGCCGCCACCGCAACCAGCCCAGCCGGTCCCAGCCGTAGCAGGATAGAGGGACTGATCCGTCCCCCGGCGCGCGAGGAAAAAACCCGCTACCAAAGTCTCCCTAATGCCGCAAACTGGCCAGGATGATGAACTGGCCTATGGTGATCTCGTCGCGATCTCGCAGGGTGTGCTTTTCGACGCCCTTGCCGTTGACTTGCGTGCCGTTGGTGCTGCGGAGGTCTTGAAGCTCCCAATCCTGCCCGGCCGGTTGAATGCGGCAATGATGGCGAGAAACGTGCGGGCCGGCCAACTGCCAGAGGGCGGTCTCGCAATGGCCTATCACGATCGATTCACCCGGCAGCACGTTGAGCATCGGCGATGACACGCTGGGCCCCCGGCGCACCATCAACGATAGCGGCGGGGGCAGGGCCTCTTTGGATTTGCGCTCCGGCAACCGAAGAAAACGCAGCCGAAACCCACCGACTTCAATACCGTCGCCGTCGTCCAGCATGAACTCCTCGCAGCGGTGATCGTTGACCAGGGTGGGTTTGTCGCGGGCGATGGGCGTGATCCACCAGTCGCCGTCGCGGTGTTCGATCTGGCAGTGCAGCCGGGCGACCCGGGCCGAGGGCAAGGTGATGATGCAATGAGGGTCGCTGCCGACGGTGGTGGGTTTGCTTTCCAGCAGCTCGATGCGGTCGCCGACCAACGCGCCGCCGGCCACGATGCGCACCAGCGTGTCGGGCACCGGCTCAGCCAACTTGCTTCGCAGGAAGGCGTCCAGGTCGATATCCATCTCGACGGCCAGGCCGCGGTCATAGGCCAGCTTCTTGTCGGGGTCACTGAGCACGACGCGGGCGTTGGCGATGCGGGTCATGATGTCCTGAACCGCTTCGCGGGTGTCCCGGTCGGGGTGGTCTTCAAACGGTTTGATGCGGCGGAACTGCTTGCGGGCCGAGTGACGGATTCGCTCGGGGTGGGTACAAAACAGCTCCAACTGCAAGAGCTGATAGTAGTTGGGCGGGCGCGTTCCCGGCGGCAGGTCCAGGAAGCGGGAGTAAGCGTCCCGGCGGCGCGATTGGGACGTGGGTTTAGAGCTCCCCTTCGTCACGGTTTGGGCTCCATCAACTCGGTGACGGACTCAGCCATGGATTCCAATTCGGTGGGCTTGAATCCGCTGACCCGTTCGATTTCAACCTCGGCGACGGTCTGGCGGGTCAGTTCCACCGCCCGAACGCGCAATCGGCCGCTGGGGTCGAAATTGAAGGTGACTTCGACGGGCGATCCCTGGGGCAGACCCGGCGGAAGCTTGTGAATCACGCACTCCCCGATTTGAGAGCAGGCGCTGGGATCGCGGCTCTCGCCCTCG
>JBHHVM010000637.1:0-1936 GCA_046754265.1 Phycisphaerae bacterium | reverse complement strand
ATGCAGTCCCGCCAGTCGCGGATCGTCGCCACTACGGGCACCTCGCCCGCCACGTCGAGCCAGTCGTGTGTCTTCACCACCCCCCCGTCGGGGAACAGGTCGTTGAGTAGCTGCCAGATGAAGGTCGTGCCGGAGCGGGGCACCCCATACACCACCACCGCCACGTCCTCGGCCTGCAAGTGATCGTTCGCTGTGTAGAATCCGCTCGGGATCATTGGGCCAACCTCTGCAACTCGTCGATCAGGTCGTTTAACGCCTTTTGAATCGGAATCCGCACAGGGAAGTGGTTGCCGATGCTGCGCGTCATCGACACCTCGATCTCCAGGGTGTACTTCCCTGCCTCGCTGTCCACCAAAATGCGCTTGCCGGGGTTCACCTCAAACTCGCCCATTTGACAGGAGTTGTAGTCACAATCAAAATGGATACGCCAACTGTGTAGCCGCTTGGCGTCCCGCAGTTCCTCCAGGCGATCGGTCGCTGCTCTGAATTTATCCACTACACGATCTCCAATAGCTGCTGCCGCGACCGATACCATGGCGGCGGCTCCTGTACCGACCCCACGCCACGGCATTGTGGACACGGCCGACCGTCGATCTTGTATGCGCCCTCACATTTCGGGCACCGATACCAATGGGGAGGATTGTGGGTCAAACACAGGCCCGGCACATCTCTGTAGTCCTCGGCCAGGTAGTATTCCAGCGGGGTCATGTCGGGGGCCCAGATGTCCTGCTCTTTCATGGCCCGGCCGGGTAGGTGGGAGCGGAAGAACCGCTTGAGCTTGGTGCTCACCATCCCCGCCGTGAACGAAAAGGTCGAGTTGGGGGCCAACAGCACGTCGCATTGGTTCAACAAGTACCAGTCAGGGAAGAAGTCCAGCGAACGGTTTTGTCGGGCCACGTTCTCCGGCAGGTCTTCGTATTTCGGCGGTGGGCCTGCAAGCGACACGCCGAGGTCTTCCACAATGATCGGATCGTATTGAATGAACTCCCGCACCAACCCCACCTCTTGGGTGGCGACAAACAGCACCGGCTTGTCCAGGGTAGGCCACAAGTCGTGGAGGCATTGGAGATACCAGTCCACCGGCACCCGATAGTACAATAACCGTCCATAATCGCCACGCCGTAGATGCACCCCAACCAGGGTGTTGCCCAAGCGCCCCAACACCTCCAGGGCCGCCGCCATCCGGTCGGCCACTTCGGGCGTAGGCGAGAACAATTCCGCCAGCTTTTGCCGATACGGGGCGTACCAGCCCATCGGATACTGCGCGTAGCCGATAAAATCGCGGTTACGCGCTTCGGCTCCATCGGGTGGCAACTGAACGCCCATGGCCCCGTTGGGCCAGCGCTCGTGGTAGGAGAGTGATGTGCCCTGCACGGGTGACGACGGGATGCCAAACAGATACTCCCCCGCCCACGGGGCGGTTTGGACCTCCAGGTCGTACTGATCCGCATAGCACCGCAAGAAGGCGTACTGGAGTATCTGGTTCCCAAACCGCCCCATCTTCCCGAGATGCCTCATGGTTATGGTGTCGGGCATCCGCTATACTCCCGTGGGGTAATAAGGATTTGGTCGGGCAGGTGATAGAGCCGCTCGCCAGGACACAATTTGGCTTCAATGTCGGCTACCGTCGGCCAGTCTTCCGGCCGGTGCCCGTTCAGGGGCACCTCCCGCCGGAACAGGGGGGCGTCGTCGATTAGGATACAATGCCCGTGGCCGCATACCGCGTCCAGTTCTGCCAACAGCGGACACTCGGTAGGCCCCCGGGCGGTTCCGCCGCCCGAATAGTGCGCATCCAACCAGAACAGAGAGGCTCCACGCAACCACTTCACGACCTCTTTCAAGACAAACGGACTGTGTCCGAATAGACATACCACTTGCCCACCCCTTAACCGACGGCGGCTCGACACGTATTGCTTCAGCCCCAACTCGATAGTGT
>JBHHVM010000636.1:0-1939 GCA_046754265.1 Phycisphaerae bacterium | reverse complement strand
GGCGGACATCAGTGTGCCGCCGTTGTTGTACCAGCGCATGGGCCTTGATGTTGGGTCTCTCTTCGCCGAGGCCGACGTCATCCCTCTCTAAGGCGAACAAAGCGTGTTTGCCCTGAGCCGTGTCGGAACTTTGATCCGATGGAGCCGGCGGGCGGCCGCCGTGTTGTCACTTGTGACCGCAAGCCTGGTAGCAGTCGCCGGCGCTTTCCCATCGAGTACCGTGGTAGACCTGCGCGGTGAGGTCGATTTACGTATCCTCGGTCGCAAGTCGCTGGATCACATGGGGCGGTCGGCGGCGGTGGGGGATTTCAACCACGACGGTTATGCGGACGTCGCCGTTGGAGCCGGCGATTCGGACCCCACAGGCAACGTCTCCGGGGAAGTCTACGTCCTCTTCGGCGATCCGGTGGTCAGCGGTCAGATCGACATGGCGCGTCGCGTCGCGGACGTGGACATCCAGGGCGGGACAGACGAGGGCCGGCTGGGGCACAACATGACCGTCGCCGATCTGAACGGCGACGACATCGACGACCTGATCGTGCTGGACTACAATGCTGGCCCGCCCGATCGCCCGACTGCCGGTATCAGCCACGTTTTTTTCGGGGGAACGGAGACGTGGAGTCGCGCAGTTATCGACATGACGCAGGCTTCCGGTGATGTGGAGATCTGGGGCGCGGTAGATGGGGAGCATGCCGGCGCTGTCTACGCGGTTGCCGATTTGAACAGCGATGGTATTGACGATCTCATTCTGGGTGCGCCGGCCTCCAACCGCAACGAGGAGCGCATCTACAATACTGGGGCGATATACGTGTTGCACGGCCGGCGCGATCTTGTGGGCCCGGTTGACTTGCTCACCGGCGCCGATCTGACCATCCGAGGTGTGGAGGAAGCCGGCTTTTTTGGCAGCAATGTCGCCGTGGGTGACGTAGATGGTGACGGCAGCGACGACCTGGTGGTCGGTCTCAAGGGCCTGGATCGTGGTCAGGCGCTTGACGCTGGAGCCGTGTATATCTTCTTCGGAGTCGCTGAAATGCATGGTGTCATTGATCTGGCCGACCATTGGCCCGACTTGGTGTTGTGGGGTGCGGATCGCCAGCGAGCAGGCTCAGCGATGGTGATTGGCGACGCGAACGGTGATGGTCAGCTCGACTTGCTGATTGGGGCGCCCACGGCATCGCCCGATGACCGCTACCGGGCCGGCGTTGCCTACCTGGTGCTCGGTCCGTTGGATGCGGCCCAGTCGGAAGTGGACCTGTCGGCCATCGCAGATGTCGTGGTCTGGGGACCGGCGGCTAACGCGCGGGCCGGCGATGCGGTGGCTCTGTGGGACCTAGGGGGTGACGGATTGGCCGAGGTGCTGATCAACGCGTCGGGGGCCGATGTTGATGGTCGGATCAAGGCCGGCCTGCTGGCCGTTTGGAACGGGCGCCCTTTGTTCGAGGAGCCGGTCTTGGATCTGGCCGGCGACGAGCCGGATTGGGCGGTGTGGGGCGACGACCCGTACACGCGCGGCGCGTGGTTTCTGTCTGGGACAGGCGACGTGGACAACGACAGCCGCCCCGACTTGCTGTTGGGGATCACAGACACGCAGCCGGAGGGGCGGAATGGGGCCGGCACGGTCTATGGCCTTTTCAACCCCGTACCCATCCAGCCGACACCCATGCCATCCCTGACCCCCAGCCCGTCGCCGACGGCTACCGACACTGTCACCGCGACTCTACCACCGTCCGCCACGCTGACGTCCACTTCGACCCCGCCGGCGTCTGCCACGCCAACCACAAGCCCGTCACCGACCATGACAACTACTCCGCAGCCTTCACCCACAACCACTGCGACAGCGACCCCCTCACTGACCTATACCCCGATACTTACATTGACCGCCGCAGCGACTGCCACGCCCGCCCCCGTCGTCTACCTGGCACTGGTCGCGCGTTGATCG
>JBHHVM010000635.1:0-1944 GCA_046754265.1 Phycisphaerae bacterium | reverse complement strand
CGGGTCAACGTTCATGGACACATCCTGCGACCCGCAACCGACTCACGAGCACACCAGCTCAACCTGCCAGGCTATGGTCGGCACCCAGTTGCGAGCCCGCGGCATCCGCGACCCTCGCATCCTCCAGGCCATGGGCCAGGTGCCCCGCGAACGGTTCCTGCCGGCCGATTCCCAGCCCCAAGCCTACCTCGACCGGGCGGTCCCCATCGACTGCGGCCAGACTATCAGCCAGCCTTACATGGTGGCCTACATGACCGAACTGCTGGACGTCAGGCCCGGAATGAGAGTGTTGGAGGTCGGCACCGGAAGCGGCTACCAATGTGCCATCCTGGTCCGGCTTGGGGCTTGTGTTCACACCGTCGAGCGAATCGACGCCCTGCGCCAAGCGGCCGGTCGCACTCTGAGCCGACTCAACCTGGCCCCTGCCGGCATCCACCTGGGCGACGGAAGCGCTGGATGGCCCTCCCAGGCCCCCTACGACCGCATTATCGTGACCGCGGCCGCACCTTCCGTCCCGCGCCCGCTGCTCGAACAACTCGTTCCGGGGGGTCGCCTGGTGCTGCCTGTAGGGGGTTCAAGCCGACAGATCATTCTGCTGATCCGTCGTTTTACGGGTCGAACCGTGGAAACGCCGGGCCTTCCCTGCCGCTTCGTGCGACTCATCGGCCGGCAAAGCTGGCCCGATGCCGGCGACAATCCGAGCCCCCCCGACCCGCCGTCGGCCGATCCGACTTCGGCAATCGAATCATGATTTTACTCTAAACCCGCCAAAGAGTGCCGAATTTTGCGTTTTTTTGCTTGCGGACCTTTCAACACCCAGCTAGAATCCCCGCGAAAGTACGGGTGATTTCCACCCGACAAGTGCGTCACGTAAGGTAAACGCCCAACAAGACAAGGAGGCTGACGGAATGGCCAAAAAGAAAGCCAAGAAAAAGTCCGCGAAATCCAGGAAGAACCGCGACGTCCTGATTGTGGCCAGCAAGGTCAAGGCCTACATCAAGAGTAAGAAGATGAACACGTCGGCCGACGCCATCGCGTGTCTGTCGGAAAAGGTCTATTGCATGCTGGACGCAGCCGGCGACCGTACGAAGGCAAACGGACGCAAGACGGTCAAGCCTCAAGACGTGTAGGAAGAACGCTCGTTTCGACGCGAAGCGGGGGCGGGTGGCCTTAAGGCTGCCTGCCCCTGTTCTTATGCTTGTCTTTTCGATTTGCAAACACGTCGACCTGGGTCTGTAGCATCCGGCGCTCACAGGTTGGACACCGGACTCCGTCGGTGGGATCTTCCCAGGCCCGTTCCGAAAAACAGATCGCCGATAGCACCGGTCGGTCATCCGTGCCACGAACGTGCCGTAGCCTCACGTCGAATTCGCCATGCACGGGGCATTGGTAACGGGCCACCACGAATGCGTCAGCCTTGCACTGCGGGCATCGGCGAGGCCCAAAAGCCCCAAAAGAAGTGAATTCGTCGCCGTTATCACACAACCAACGAACCTGGATTTGATGAAAGGCCCGCTGCCTGGCGACCGGGGGCGGCTCTTCGCGCAAGAGCCACCAACCGCACCACACCAGGAGGGCCACGGCGACGGCCACCGCCAAAGAAAAAAGCCCCGCACGCTGCTCGCCGCTAATCGAACTCGATTGGGTCATGGGGGTGGGGGTCAATACCGGACATCGGGCGCAGGTCCGGTTCGGCCAAGGTCAACGGAAGGATGGAACCGGGCCCGTCCACCAGAAAGTGCGAGACCTGTAGAACGTATAGTGGGCTGAGTTCAGCTCCAAACAGAACGTACAGGCCCCTGCGGCACACGGCTCATAATAAGTCCTGATGGTGCGCTTCATCGGCTCTTCCGTGGCCACCGATCGCACGGCGCCCCCCAGCGTCAAGACATTGATGCTGCGCCCGTGGCGCTTGGTGAGCCAACTCAGTTGCCGGTTGACCGA
>JBHHVM010000634.1:0-1947 GCA_046754265.1 Phycisphaerae bacterium | reverse complement strand
ACCGCGGGGGCGCTGATCGCAGCCGGTCAAGTGTTGGATGAAACCGGGTTCATAAGGGCGGGCCAAGCCAATCTGGATTGGGCGTTGGGGCGGGAATCGGCGCCGGGCTTTTTCGAGCATAACGATTTTCTTCGCCCGGCGGCGCCGATCGTCCACACCATCGCCTACACAGCCCGGGGTTTCTTGGAGGCGGGCTTGTTGCTGGAGAGGGCGGATTACTTGCAGGCAGCCGGTCGCATGGCCGCCGCAGTGGCGGGAGCCGTGCGGGTGGATGGATCGGTGCCCGGGCGTCTGAGTCGGCGCTTCGAGGCTGGGTGTCGCAGTTGTTGTCTAACCGGCATGGCCCAGATGGGTTGCGTCTGGTCGAGATTGGATCGGCACCGGGGTCAGCGGCGTTACGAGCGGGCCATTGAGGGCGTTTCGACTTTTCTATGCCGAGCCCAATCGTTGGATCACCCCGACCCGGGAGTGCGGGGCGGGATCGCGGGAAGTCATCCGATCGGCGGTGACTATGCACCCTATGCCTATCCGAATTGGGCGGCCAAGTTCTTCCTTGACTTGATGATGACCCGGATGTCCGCCTCGAAGGGTCACGTTCCCCGTGGGTGTTCTCCAGAGTTGGAGTCTGTCAATCACGTCCATGCGACGGTCGGGTCATCGGCCGGGCATTTGATTCAATAGTTCGCCAGGTAGCAGCGTTCCATGAATCGCCAAAAGGGCCCGCAGCTGGCTGGGCTTTGACCGGTTTGCTGCAATCGACCCAGGGTTGCAGGCAGGGCCTGGGCTTCGATGGACACGAAGGGCTGGCCACGCACGTTCTGAGATCGGGCGGCCCCGGATCGCCGGAGGTTTAGGTAATGGCGAAAGACACAGCGTGGCACGTTGGGCCTGAGCGGGCGAACCGCTTGAGTCCATTGGCCTTGCTGTGCGTCGATGCACTCGACGTGTTGAACGGGTCCGAACATAGAGCGGTTGGGGCGGTCGGCATCGGTCAGGGCATCGGCCAGGTGAAAGGACGCAAAGGCCCGGTAGTCCACGCCCAGACCCAGGAGCAGGCCCTTGGCGTCGCACAGGCGTTGGTAGGGGCTGTGCGGGCCGAAGGGTTGGTCGTCGTCCAAGTGGGCCCCGGTCAGCCATTTGGCCCGGGCGCCGACCGCCACGACGGCGTGCGTGGGGTGCAGGCTGTGCTCGGCCTCGGGGCTTCGACGGAGCATTTCGGTCAGCAAACCCGTTTGAGAAGGCAGCGAGCGGATATCGGTGGGTTGGCTGAGCGTGTCCAGATAGGCGGCGACCGATCCCGTGAAGGGAAAAACGGGCATAGCCAACGTGCCTGCGGGCGTAAGCAGGTTGCGTAGCATGTCCAGCAACTGGCCGGCCGAGATGTCGCAGGCGGCTTGAACGGCCGAGAGCGAGCTGTGGACCAGGACGATCCTGCCGGGCTGCACACCCAGGTGACCGAGCATGGCAGCCAAAGCGTCCGGGCGTTTCTTGGGCCTACCCAGGCGGGCCAGCGCCAGGCGCAGGCGCCGTTGGTAATAGATAGGATCGTCGATCAGGCGCCGGAGCATGGCTGCGAACCGTCGCCCCTGTGGGCGGGCGTGATGAAGTTCCGCATCTGAAAGACCTCATGCTCCCAGCCCAGGGACGTCCAGAAGGATAGGGAGCGTTCGTTCAGGTGGGCGATCTGAATTTCAATCGACTCGGCCCCGATTTCGGCGAAGCGGTCGATGCCCGCCTGGACCAGGCTGCGGGCCAACCCTTGGCGCCTGAACTTGGGCAACGTGTACATGTCCTGAAAGATGCCGCCCATACGGGCCTGGTAGAGCGGGGGGATCACTTTGAGTTGCCCGGTGAGAAAGCCGGCCGGCGTGTCGCCGCGCAGGCCCAGCAAGGCGAGCGTTGAACGTTGCGGCAATCGGCTGCGCATCTGGTCCGCCCAGATTGACG
>JBHHVM010000633.1:0-1965 GCA_046754265.1 Phycisphaerae bacterium | reverse complement strand
AGCATCCGGGTTGCCGTGACCAATAAATGCGGGCTTCGGATCAGGTCTAATCGCGGGGCACCGCGGAGTCCCAAGACCAATCCCGTGATCGTTGCCCGAGCCGGGGCGAGTCTCCCGCCCCGAACCACAAGAGGCGGCATCGGCCTGTCCTCTCAGCAACATCTGTGTAACAAGCCTGTCGGGAATCGTGAGAACCCGGCCTGTCGCTTGGCATTTAGAGGGCAAATGACCTATAAGGACGAAGGTGGAGCCCCATGGGAACCAAAGAGGAGATTCAAGATGGCCAATCGGATTCGCAGAACATTGTGCGTCGTAGCCCTGCTCGTAGCGGTGGGATCAGTGGTGCCGGTGTTGGCCGGCGATGAGAAGGCGTCAGAGGCGCTGTGCCCGGTGATGGGTGAACCGGTCGATTTTTCGGTGAGCATGGCCACCGACGAGGGCCCGGTGTTTGTCTGCTGCAAGGGCTGCATCAAGAAGATGAAGAAGAACCCCGACAAGTACGCCGATGCCATCGCCGCTCAGCGCAAGGCCTTGGCCGGTCGGGACAAAGTGCAGGTGACCTGCCCGATCAGCGGTAAGCCCATCGACAAAGATGCCTTCGCCGAGGTCAATGGCAAAAAGATCTACATGTGTTGCCCAAAGTGTGTGGACAAGTACAAGGCCAACCCGGACAAGTTCGCGGGCAAGCTGGCTGCCAGCTACACCTATCAGACCAAGTGCCCCCTCAGCGGCGAGAAAATCGATACGACGGCCTTTGCCACCCTGCCCAGCGGGTTGAAAATCTACACCTGCTGCTCGAAGTGCTCAGACAAGTTCCAGGCCGACCCCGAGAAGTATTGGTCGAGTCTGGAGAAGCAGGGTTTTAACGTCTCCCTCAAAGGAGCCATGAAGGCCGGCTAGCAAGTCCTGCCAGGCATGGACTGATTGAGTTCTGACGCCCGGGATTTCCTGATTCGGATGTCCCGGGCTTTTTTGCGCCCAGCCGATGGGCCATCTACCACTGGAAACGGATGCCCATGACCAGACGGTAGCGGGTCTCCGGGTCGTCGGGCGGCAGATCCTGGATCACCGGCAATTGCAGGGCCAATTCCAGAACCCACTGCTCGGTGACCAGTTGCAGCCCGGGCGTGAGAAACACTTCGTGCGACCCGTCGGTCATATACCGGCCATTGAGTTCCGCCACGGCGTTCCATTCGTACATGCCAACGTCTTCGATGGCCGCGGGAAACAGGCGCAGCGAATAGGCCAGGTCGTAGCGCAACATGTCGTGGCGGTCGCGTCCGCCGCCGGTGTTCAACTTATAAATCAGGTCGGCGTCGAGGAGGTGCCGGTCATGCCGCCAGGTGAAGACCGTGCCCACGATGGGGTCGTAGCTGTCGCTGGAGAAATCCGAGTCGCCGCTGCGGATTTCAATGCCGCCCAGGGCAGCCCATCGGGCGGTCTCCAGCGGTCGCGGGTCATGCTGCCAGAATCGATACTTGGCCATCAAGGTCAAATCACCCATCCCGTCGTGGGCCTCTTCAAATCGGCCCATCTTGGGGAGCAGCTTGTCCACTTGCCGGTTGGCGTAAGGGACGCTCAGGAAAACGGCCAGGTTCTGCCGCAGTCCAAAAACGTAAATGCCTCGGACCGATGAAGCATTGACGTGCTCAACGGCGCCTCGGCCGTCGGCTTCGCTGTACCCGTATTGCAGCCGGAAGATGCTGCCGCCCTCATGCGGTGTCAGCGCCACGTCGCTGATGATGGGCCCAGCCAGAACAGGCCCCGGCACCAGTGCAGCCGCAAACCCCGCAACGAGCAGGATAGGACCGCACCCCCATGACCCGAGCGCTGTCCGGGGCACGCGTTAGCCTCCGCCCGCGTTTAGCGTCTGGGTCAAGAAGATATTGACCAACGTCGAGATGGCTGCGTTGGCGGCCGAGGTGCCGACGAAAAACCCCGGGTTGGGCCCCAGGCACCCGCTCA
>JBHHVM010000632.1:0-1966 GCA_046754265.1 Phycisphaerae bacterium | reverse complement strand
TTGGTGTACCGATCAGATGATCGTGCAGCGGTCGTTGGCGGCCCGCAATATCCCCGAGGCCAGAAAGGCAACCCTTTTGGCCGGCTTCCTGAAGATCCTGCCGGTGTTCATTCTCGTTCTACCCGGCCTGGCGGGCAAAGCGCTCTTCCCCGACGTGCTGCCCGATAGAATGTACGCCACGCTGGTGGATAATCTGCTCCCGGCGGGAATCAAGGGTCTGGTCGTCGCCGCTCTGCTGGCCGCCCTGATGAGTTCACTCTCCAGCGTCTTCAACAGCAGTTCCACGCTTATCGTCATAGACTTCTACAAGCGCCGCCGGCCCGACGCCGATGAGGCAAGCCTGGTCCGCGCTGGGCAGATCGCCACGGCGGGGCTCGTCGTGGTGGGTCTGCTTTGGGTGCCATTTATTGGCATTATGAGCAATCAGCTCTACGTCTACCTGCAGTCGGTCCAGGCCTACATCGCCCCGCCCATCGCCGCGGTCTTTCTGGCAGGTATCCTCTGGAGGCGGGCCAGCGGATCGGCCGCCTTGACCACACTATGCGTCGGATTCGTCCTGGGGGCGATTCGATTCATCGCGGAGCTGGGCACCAAAGCCGGTTGGTCAACCTGGCAGCCGGCCGTCCAGTTGGCCCGGATCAACTTCCTGCACTTTGCCGTCATCCTCTTCGTCATTTCCCTGGCCATCCTGGTCGTGCTCAGCCTGATGACCGCATGGCCCTCAGCAGCCAACCTCCGCATCTTTAGTGACGCCGTAACGCGCGACCTGCCTCGACCACGAACGGGTCAACGGCTGCAAATTGCGTGGAGTGTCCTGTTGGTGCTCATCGTCCTGGCCTTGTGGGCGTACTTCAGCCCCTGGTTCTTCCACGCGTAGGGGTGCATGCACGGCTGCATTTGGCAGGGATCGGCCTGGCGGGCTTTGGGGCGCGAACCGCCACCGCCCATCAGGGCTGACACTTGACACAAGGGGCCAACCCCTGGTCCAGGGCCAGCGAGCGCTTGGCGAAAGTCAGGAGTCGCTCCGGTTTGATTTTGGGAACTTCCTGGCAGGCAGGACGATGAAAGTTGCCATACTTGGGATCGGCTGGATAGGACGTCTCGGTGACCCTGGGAGAACGCTTCCACAAGCCCTTCTTGGCGGCCCGGGCGTCTTTCTGGGCGTTCAACAGCATCTCGGCGAAGCGCGTGGTTGAAGGGGTCAGGCAAACGTAGGCCAGACCTTCGCGCACCAGAATTTCGTTGACCATCTGGCCCTTGACGAAGGCATACGCGCTGAGCCGGCCCTTTCGATCCAGATGCTGCTGATCGAACCGCAGGCGGACCTTCCTTCCTTGAACCAGTTCGGTGTTGCGGCCCTTGGCATCTAGGAAGAGAGGCTCATCCTTGTGGGGCGCCCTGATCCCGGCGTAGATGACCTTTTGACCTTGGTCGGTCTTGACGGAATGGCCGCTGTACACTCGCTCGATCCTCGCATTCGGGACCGTCTCCAAGGGCATCGGCACCGGAGGTTGCCGACAAACCGCGACCAGGACCATGCCGACGGCCACGGTTATCAGGCCGCCGAAGACGCCAATCCAAAATCGCTTTGTTTCCGCCAGATCACGCAAACTCATCTCATGGCGTCATCCAACTCGTCCCAAATGTCATCCATAATGGGGTTGTCAAATCGATCGAAGGGGCTGTTCAGATCGTTCTTGATAAGAATTCGCGGGGCCGGGACCCATTGGGCGTGGCCATCGGTATAAACGGCGTTGACACCGGTCTTGTGCGAGGTTTTGACCAACTTGGGAAGGTGGAACACGTCCGCGGCAAAGGCCCGGGTCCGACGAAGCTGTGACAGACTTTTCCCGCTGAGGTGGTATCGGCGCCCATACCCCGCCCGGGTGTCCATACCCGGCATCACCGGCCAACGATTCATACGCGTCCCCAGCAGGTGGAAAGGATCCTTCTGCACGGGGCAGAA
>JBHHVM010000631.1:0-1971 GCA_046754265.1 Phycisphaerae bacterium | reverse complement strand
GTTCGACGCCCCCGTTGGCGTGAAGCGCAGGCCGCCATAGGCCTGCACCAAAAAGCTGCCCAGCAGCATCCCAAACAGAAGTCGTACAAAGGCGCGCATGAGCGCCTGTCTCCGAGAGACCGCCAACCGCGCCAAGATTTTTTCACTCGCGTCCATCGTGGGTCGGGCGGACGCCGACATCCCGTCGGCCCTCGATCAGGTCGGTCTGGTCAAGTAAAGTACGGCTATACACACCCGACTGGCAATCGCTGACCGGCTTAGTCGCCACGACCGACGCGGGAGCGTCAATCCGCATCACAAACGCCACTATAATAGCATCTCCAACCTATGGGACACCTCCGGCACTCGAGGGTCGGATCGACTGGCCGCGCATCGGCTGCAAAGCACGACTGAAATTCGGGCATCGGCCGATCGCTCATTTCCGCAACGCGGACGGGCCAGGCGGGCCGTAGAAGACGTTAGTGACGGCACCTGGCCACCGGCATTTCGACAGCGTCCGAAATTGACTTGGCTGGCTGCAATGACTAACATCCTCTTAGTTGGCCTGAGCAAATCACCCGGGCGTTCAGCACGCATCACAAACGCCCTCCTTGGAGACGTCGGCCCGTACATGTCTGTTGCCAAACTCGAAAACGCCGTGTCGTCGCCTCACCGCTCTGACGGTCAGCAGCTATTGACTTCAACCCTGGGCCCATTGCGCCGCGGCGATGCGACCGCCCTGCTGGATCGGCTCGAACGGGATTGGCCGGTCGAGCGATTGGTGGGTCTATTGAACAGCGATGACGACGACGTCGTCAAGGTGGCAGCCACTTGCTTGGGATTGGTCGGCTCAGCCTCCGAGTGCGCCCACCTGGCCCGGCTGTTGCACCACGATGACTCGGTGGTCGTGTCCATGGCTGAGCACGCTCTGTGGCGAATCTGGTTTCGCCAGGCCCCCGCCAAGGCTTGCCAGGCGATGTACCGGGCCATCGAACTCATCGAACAGGGCCGATGTGAATCAGCCCTCACCCTGCTCAACACCGTCATCCGGCGTTGCCCCACTTTTGCCGAAGCTTACAACCAGCGGGCCATCGCCCTGCAACTGCTGGAGCGCTACAACCAGGCCGTTGCCGATTGCCGACGGGCGGTCGAGTTGAACCCCACCCACTTTGCAGCCCTGGCCAACATGGGCCATGCCCTCTCTCAGGCGGGCCGCTACCTCGAAGCCCTGCAAACCTACCGGGCGGTGCTGCAAATCCATCCCCGCATGGAGGGTGTTCGTCAATCCATCCGCCGCATTCGGGCTTGCTGCCCGCAGCGCGCCTGAATCGGCGCCCTCATCCTCCCAGCCACCCCGTGTTTGCGTTGCCCGGCCGGCGGGCCACAGCTATACTCTCGACGCCATGCGCAAAACGTACATCCTGGACACCAATGTACTGCTTCACGATCCATCCTCCCTGACGCATTTCACCGACAACAACGTGATCATCCCCATCGAAGTGATCGGCGAGATCGATCATTTCAAGCGCGAATCCAGCGACCGGGGCCAAAACGCCCGGCAGGTTTCACGCCTGTTGGATTCGCTCCGCAACGGGCAGTCGTTGGCTGAGGGGATCAATCTGCCCGACGACGTTTTCTTGCGCGTCCACTGGGACTCGGAGTCGTCTTTGACCCCCACCGAGGGCAGTGCCGACGCCCAGATCTTGCGAATCGCCCATCGTCTGCGCGACCAGCAGCCCGAAACGCCGGTGATTATCGTCAGCAAAGACATCAACCTGCGCATCCGGGCCGACGCCATGGGTCTGCGGGCCGAGGATTATGAAACCGATCGCGTGGTGCTGGATCGTGCCACCACCAGTCACCCAGAGCTGGTGCTGGACCCCGAAGCCTTTGACCAATTGGCCGCCCGCCAACACGCTGCCGTCCCAACCGGCGCAAAGCTCCTGCCCAATCAGTACGTCATGCTGCGCTGCGCGTCGACGGGCAAGACCC
>JBHHVM010000630.1:0-2000 GCA_046754265.1 Phycisphaerae bacterium | reverse complement strand
ACCCGGACAAGGTGCCGGTGTCGCCAAACGCAATCGTGTTGTCTGCGGGTTGCTGCACCGAGACGGTTGGCCGGCTGTTGGCACCGTCTGGCGGGCTGACCAAGACCGTCACCGGCGCCAGACCCGAGACCCCACCGGTACCCGAGACCACGCCCAGAAGATAGTTGCCGGTCAGGTCCGCGGGGAAGGTGAAATCGATCTCGAACTGGTCGTTTATCCCCACCAACCTGGGTTCGCAGAAGACCGTGTCTCCGTTGTCCAAGTCCACCAGGGCGACGCAGACGTTGTTGGCCTGGTCGGTGACCCGCCCGCGGGCGGTATAGGTTACGCCAGTGGTGAAGAAAAACGCCGGCGGCGTCGGTGCGATCAGCTCTATGTTGTTTTCGCTGAAAGCATCGGTCGGCAATGTGGATTCGGCGTATCCATCCAGTGAATCGGGGGCCAGGGTGTTTTGCGACGTGATTGGGTCACCTTCTTCGGAGATGCCGTCTCCGGGGGCTTCGAGGAAACCGCTGGGCATACTGTTTCCAGAGGGATCCAGTATTTCGTAGTGGACGTGGGGCCCGGTGGTAAACCCGCTGTTGCCGGTACGCCCCAGATACTGACCGGCCACCACGCGCTGGCCCGGCATGACGGCCACGCCGAATTGGTCCATGTGGGCGTACAAAGACTGCAACCCGTCGCCGTGGTCGATCTGCACCGCGTTAGCGGGGTCGTCCGGGCTGGGCGTGGCCCCTTCTTCATTGTTGGGAACGTCGTCGATCACTCGAATGACGCGCCCCGCGGCCACGGCCACGATCGGCGTACCGATGTCGCCGGAATAGTCCCAGGCGAATCGATCCTGGTGACTGAACTCCCCGCCATTGGCCTGTCCGGTGGTCCGCGTTTGGTGGGCTGCCCAGGGCAGGTGGAACCGCGGCACGCCTCCCGCCGGAATCTGCTCAAACGTGGCCGTTATCGACTTGCTCCCGTTCATGATGACATCGATCGCAGCGGTGGCGGCTTGGCTGTCGCCGCTCCAGCGCACGAACCGAAATCCGGCATCCGGTGTCGCCGTCACCGTCGTGGTCGAGTCGAGATCGAAGTTGACCGGTGATCCTGATGGAGGGGCTACGGTGCCGGACCCCTGCACCGCGGTCGTCAACGTCACGATGGACGGGCGGTTGTCCACCACGGTGATGACCAACATGGTCGTGTCCAAGGCACCGCTGCTGTCAGTCACGGTCAGCGTGATTTCATGCTCACCGGCGCCCAGCATGACCTCGGCTGTTTGTCCCGTGGCGATTTCACCGCAGTCACGTTCGGTCCACTGGTAGTTGACAATCGAACCGTTAGCCGATGTTGAACCGCCGGCGTCCAATGTCACGGCTGCGAATTGACCCGCGTCCAGACTGACGGTCTGTTCGCCCGCGCCGGCGTCGGCCACGATGCCGTTGACGCTTCCCCCGTTGGAATTGCTCGGCGTGCTGCCGGCGGCGCCTCCACCTCCACCACCGCCACCCACGGCGTTACAGCCCGCCAGGGCCATCAGGCCCGAGGCCCAGAGCATCCCTGCTGTCTTGAGTTTGGCGTCGCCGATCCGACTCATGCTCGTCCGTCCTGTTTGATGCCGCCGGTGGCGGCCCCGTGCCCGCGGATTCGCGCAATCCCATTGTACATCGGCATAGACGCGCCGTCGGGTCAAATCGACGTGTCTCAGGCGTAAAAGTTCCTCAACTTGGCCCCGAATTGGGCGCCAACCGGGCTCCGCGGCCGCTCAGGTCGCCTCAGGCCAGGGCGGTTGGAAAGATTTTCAAGAACCGGTCCAGGTGCCCCTTCTCCACAAAAGTCTCCACGGCTTCGACCGTGGCATCGTGGTCCATGCCCCATACCGTGCAGCGATGGTCCTTCAGCCTCACGTCCATCTGAATCTGTAGCACGTGTTCGATCACCAGGGCGCTGGGCAATCGTTCAAAGAGGTAACCCGACAGATGATTCACGCCCGGCCCGCCCACGCTGAT
>JBHHVM010000629.1:0-2004 GCA_046754265.1 Phycisphaerae bacterium | reverse complement strand
AAGCAGGCCTCTGGTTGGGCCGATGACGGGGGTGGCGGGCCCTGGTCTATAGGAGCTTGATGAATATGAGTTCGATCGACGCTGTGGGGGGTGTGACCCAGGGGCAGGTTGGGGTTGAAGTGGCCACGTTTGCGTTGAAGCAGGCCAACGAGCAGCAGGCCCAGGTGGCCAAGCTGCTGGAATCGGCCGTGCAGAACGTCAAGGGGATTTCGGAGCCGGGCAAAGGGGATCACGTCGATACACACGCCTGACGGCAGCGGACTGACCTCAACGGTTGAGCTTGGGCGACAGCGCCCCTAGCGATGGGCGCGTGGTGTGACCCAGCGCGTCATCCGGCGTTGTTTTCCCGCCGGATCTGCTCGCGCTGCCAGGCGAAATCGACCGGACCTTCGTAGAAGTGCTCGGGCTGCTCCAGGGCCCAAATCTGCTTGCGGATCAGCCAGTTTTCCGGATCCAGCTTTCGGGCCCGCTTCAGCGCAGCCGCAGCAGCCGCCTTATCTCCACCGGCCAGGTGGGCGGCGGCCAACTCGGTCAGCGCCTCAGCCGATTGGGGACGCAGGTGTACCGCCCTTTCCAGGCACACCACGGCCGCGGCGGGTTTTGCGGCTGCCAACGCCGCCCGACCGGCGGCCAACTGCACGGCGTAGTCGCCGGGCTGAGACTCGGCCCGATCGCGGAGGGCTGCGTAGTCCAGGCTTGGGGCCGCCTTTTGCAGTCGCCGGGCCAGATCGGCCGGCACGTCGGCCATCGGCTTGGCCAGCAGCTTGGCCAATTGGGCTTTGCTCACCGACCCGTGGAAGATACCCAGCTCGTCGATGTAGAACTGATTGGGGATGATCTTGTAGCCGATCAGTCGGCCCAGCGTATTGGCGGAATCGACCAAGGCTGGGAAGGTCACCCCGTGCTTTTGATACCAGGGACGGGCAGCGTCCGGGCCCTGCACATCGACGGCCAATCCGATGACCGAAAAATCGTCCCCGCCGAATTGCTCGTGGATTTCCTGCCACCCGGGCAGGTGATTGCGGCAGGCTCACCAACTTGCCCAAGTGCAGATCAACAGCCTGCGACCCAGGAACTTGGCCAAGTGGACGGGGCGCCCAGCCAGATCGGACACCACGACGTCGGGCAACATGGAACCTTCGGCAAGAACCTGGGAGGCGCCGGCATCGACATGGGTCGGTCGAGTCAGTGAAGCCGTCGAGCCATCCTGCTCCATCTTGTACCCCAAAGCGCCAGCCAATCGTTCGAGATTGACCACCCGCCGGCCGGCGATGGTGCGGGCGTCTCCGGGTCGCAGGTGGACCGGAACACAGGCCACCTCCGTACATAGGACCACGAGTCGATCCGGGGCCACCGTCTTGGCGGTCATGCCGATGGCGGCAGCCAATGCGGCGGCAGACACGAAGACCTGACCGCTCTCAAACACGGCTGGGGGGTCTAAGAAGACGGTTTTTCCATCGATTCGGAGCGAAGCGTCGGCTAAGCCCAGGATCATCGTTACCAAGAGGGGAAGTCTGTGCGCCTGCATTGGGGTATCTCCAGGCCCGCAGGGTTTATCCTAACATGGCTGACCGTCGGAATCGAGCCGGGCCTTTGAAAGGGGACATCGGCGCGGTTCGAGCCTTGGAGGAATCAGAGTGGCCAATCGTCGATTGAATGGCGCATCCCGGGTGGGGTTCACGTTGATCGAATTGCTGGTGGTGGTCAGCATCATCGCCCTGCTGATAGCCTTGCTGCTGCCGTCGCTGGGCACGGCCCGAGAGCAGGCCCGAACGGCGGTGTGCCTGTCCAACCTGAAACAGATCGGTATCGCCAGTGTGATGTATCGGGACGAAAACCGCGGCTGGATCCCGCTGGATCCCGCCGAGAAGCTGCTCGACCTGGGCGACGGTCTATTCTCCGACACGACGACCTGTCACTGGGGCGGACGGCGGGCGGGCTGGGAGCATTCCGATCCGCCCGTCCCCGAAACACAAGCCAGGCCGCTGAACGCCCTTCTATACC
>JBHHVM010000628.1:0-2004 GCA_046754265.1 Phycisphaerae bacterium | reverse complement strand
AGCATGTTTCGTGCAAAGGTGTCGAATGACTTCAACCGCCCCGTGTCCTGCACGGCCACTCCCCTTAGCGGCGTCAGGTCCACCTGGCTTGCAAAGCCCGAGGGCGCCGTCTCGGCATCTTGCCCCCGGACATTGGCGATCAAAACCAGCCCGGCCAACCCGGGCACCACCCATCTGATCAGCACGTTGGCCACGCCCTGTGTGTGATGCATTACCCGTCTCCCGGTGTTATCCAACCTGAGCACCTTCCAGCTCCTTGACACCCACCTGCTCGGCGGATGACTTGCGGGCGGCCCTGTTCAGCTCCGCCGCCTGCTGACGCCGACGGATTACGATCGGCTTGATGTAGAACGCGTAAATCATGCCGGCCACCGCGACGCAGCAGCCGAAAAGTTGAATGTAAACCCCGTTGCGATTGCCCACCCCGGTGCCGGTGAAATTCATCCCGTTGGAACCGCGCCCGGGCGGATCCCAGGTGGCCTGAAAAAACCAGAACCCCCGATCCGTGGCTGGGTTGTTGGAGCTCATTTGCACCGGTTCGCCCCATTGGCCTGAGTCGTCGGCGAAGCGCAGCTTGCTGACGTAGTCGCGCACGTTGCTATTGGATCCAATCAGCCCGCCCTGAAAGGTCTGCAGCTCGAAACTGTCCAGCACGACCGGGGAGGGCAGCTTATGGCGTTGCCGGGAATACATCAGCTCCAGGGACTGGCCCGAGGGCAGTCGGATTCGCCGGGGCGCGTAGGTAATTCGGCCGGGGTATTGATACTGTTCAGAAGGAACGGCGTATTGGTTATAGGGCAGCCAAAGCGACGTGCTCCAATCGTCCTTGGCCACGACCACTTTGATCATGCTAAACGCCTTGCGGGCGTCGCGGTCCCGTTGGGCCAGGGGAACGATGGCTGGTCGCCGCTCGGACCGCGTGTGCGGATAGATGTGATTGAGCCGCAGCTTGAGGTTGCCAGCCAGTGTCACCGTCTTGCCCGCTTTCAGGTCATGCTGCTTGACGGCGCCCTCGCTATTCCGCACCAGCAAGTGCGTCCCCACCTCGCCGGGACCGGCCGCGATGGTCAGCATGGCCGCGCCACCCGGGCGATAACTCATCTCGATGCCAGGATCGGCCTCGACGGCCCCGCCCCCGTCGTCGGCCAGGTCGCGGGTGAACTCCGCCGGGATGGCCACCCATCGTCGATAGCTTCGGTCCCCGTTGCGGACCTCGACGATGACCACCGATACGTTGCGGTTTCCACCGCCGGCCGGCACGTTCAGATTGTTGACCACGTTGCGGATTCTAAAACTGTAGTCCGTTCCCTCGATCGATTGGAATTCGGCATGCTCGCCCCCATGCTCGGGAGGCACAGCCGGAACCTTCAGGACGATGTCTTCTCCCGGGATGCGAACTTCCAACTCCGGCCCGGGCTGGCTGGCCAGCGCGGTCAACTCCGCGTCGGTCTCGATCCAGCGAAAGACCAGCATCCCACCCTTGGCCTGGCTGGCGCTGGAATGGAAGGCGACCAACTCGATGTCCTCGCCGGTCCCGTTATCGAAACTCAGGTTGACGTTGCACACCGGATTGAGCCGGTCCCCGCCCGGGACCCAGCGCTCCTCCTGAAAGGCGTAGCGCAGATAACCGGTGACGTGAACCTCGTAGTCGCTCAAAGGATCGTCTTGACCGGCCGGGGTCACCGTCAGATCAAGGGGTCGAATCGGCACCGATTCACCGGCCGGCATCCACACCTCTTCGCGAGAACTAACCCGATCGTGGTATTGCGGTAGATCCTCAATCGGCCTTTCGGACCACTGCGGGGCGCCGGCGGGTCGAAGGTACAGGGCAACCGTGTCCTGCAGAAAGAAATACTCCTGCGGTTCGTAGTCCAGGGCGATGCGCAGTTGCTCCTCGGGCACCAGCAGCTTGGTCCCCACCGCCTTGATGGCCCGACCCTGGCCGGGCACGACGTCTTCGGTGAACTGGGGATACCCGGCGAGCAGTTGCCGCACGAACGGCTC